>CAYWOF010000007.1:0-20773 GCA_964459825.1 uncultured Phycisphaeraceae bacterium
AACGCGGGCGGAAACTCCACGAACGGGTAGATGTCATCGGGGAAGAGCTCGAGGACCTCGTCGAGGCCCGACAGGGCCGAGAGCTTGAGCTCGGCGGCATCGATGACGGCCAAGCCATGGTCGGCGACCGCGTGGTGGTGGTTGAAGCGGTGGATGGCCTCGAGGTCGCGGGCCGGGTCGCCGTCGATGAGGGCGGAGATCCGCCACGGGTCGGCGGGGTGGGCGCGCTCGCGGTAGCCGCTGGTGGCGAAGGTGCCGGGCATGAGGGGGGCCGCGGCGCCGGACAGGTCCTCCAGGCGCGAGACCGGGCAGACGAACCGGCCCAGGACCCACTCGTGCGTCCCGGCCAGATCGCGGGCGAAGGTCTCCGCCGCCGGCGCCATGGCGAGCCGGGCCGGGGGGAAGAGTCCGGCGTAGTCGATGAGCCCCGCCAGGAGCGTGCGGATCGCCTCGGTCATGCGCCACCCCCTTGGGCTGCTGCGGACGGTGCGTCGGTGCACTCGGCCTGGCTCGACCAGCGGGCCATCGCGGCCTCGGGTGCGAGCGACGGGTCAAGGAAGTCGAGGGCGATGCGCTCGAAGAGGGCGTGGCGCCGGGCGTCGGCGATCCCCCCGTCGAAGTGCCCGTAGCGGGTGACGAAGCGCCACTTGAGCCCCGGGTCGGCGCCCAGGGCGTTGAAGACGGCCGCGGCGGCGGGCGCCGGAACCACGTCATCGCGCGCCGCGAGCTTGCAGAGGGCCGGGCAGCCGACGCGCCGCGCGTGGATGGCGGCGTCCAGGCAGCGGAGGTTGGCGACGATGCGCGTCGCGATGGCCGCGTGGTCGCGGAGGTATCGCAGGACCTCGGCGCCGGCCCCGGCCCCGTCGGGCCGGTGGTGGGCCAGGCGCCACGGCCAGTCGCCCATGGAGGGAAGGCCGATCGCCATCCGGGCGATGGGCTCGCGCTCCGCGAGCACGGAGGCGCCCACGACGGCGAGGCCGGCGCCCAGGGACAGGGCGTGGACGAAGATCGGATGGGCGAGCCGGCCATCCGCGGGGCGGGAGCCGGAGGCGAGGAAGGTCCGGAGCGCCCGGCAGGCGGTCACCGCGTCGGCCACGGCGCCGGCGAAGGACCAGTCGACATCGACGGGAGTCTCCGCGGGCCCCGCGGCGAGCGCGTGGGTGATCCAGCCCGGCCCGGAGCGGGGCAGGGCGGCGTCGAGGCGCGAGCCGGGGTACCCCCGGACCCGCACGATGAGCACCGCCAGGCCGCGGGCGGCGGCGACCTGCCAGCGCGCGGCCTCGTCGGCGAGGGGCGGAGGGTCGTGAAAGCCGTGGAGCACAACGAGGCCGGCGCGCGGAGCGCCGCTGGGCGGAAGCACGAGGGCGCAGCCGACGCGGATCTCGCGGGTGCTCACGATCCGATGGGTCGCGCTCGGATCGCTCGGATCCTCCTGGCCCGCGACGATGCGGGACAGGCGTGGCTCGAGGGCGAGGACGGGCTGGGCCCACGCCTTCCAGAACGCGCCGTGGTGGGGAGACCGGGTCGGGTCGCCCACGTGGGCCAGCGTCCGGACGGCGGAGAGCCCGAAGTCGTCCGGCAGGTTCATGTCCAAGGGTATGGGAGGACCCCCCGAAGGGCCGGCGCCGGTGGACCGTGGTGGGTCGCCGCCGGGCGGCTCACGGCGAGGCCGTCTGAGGGGCTTCGGGCGATTCGGACGGTCCGAACCCGTCCACCACCCGCGCCACCCAGAGCTGGCTGGAGGGTCGTTGCTCGCCCTCGACCATGGGGCCGCGCTGGGCCGTCCACATCATGAGCCGTCCGTCCGGGCTGAAGACCGGAAGCACGTCCGCTCCGGCGGCGTGCGTGATCCGGCGCGACTCGAGCTGCGCGGCGGGGAGCCCCTGGTCGACGCGGGTCGCGAAGACCTCGTAGTTCATGTGCGAGACGAGGCTGGACCCGTAGACGAGCCACCGGCCGTTGGGATGCCAGTACGGTGCCCAGTTGACGGCCTCGTTGTCGGTGATCTGGTGCTCGCGCTCGATGCCCACGGGCACGCCCTCGGCGTCGAGCTTCAGGTCCGCGACGAAGATCTGGAGCAGGTCGTTGAGCTTGCGGTCGGAGCGGTAGCAGATGCGCGTGCCGTCGGGAGAGAAGAACGGGCCGCCGTCGTAGCCGTCGGCCTCGACGAGGGCGTGGTGGGTCTTGGTGCGCGTGTCGTAGACCCAGATGTCCGCGTCCGGGCGGCCCTGGGTCGGCTGGTCGCGCACGCGGGCGTAGAGGACGACGCGTCCGTCCCGGGACCAGGTGCACTCGGCGTCGTAGCGGGGACGCGTGAAGAGCGGGACC
Source organism: uncultured Phycisphaeraceae bacterium (assembly GCA_964459825.1). Classification (GTDB taxonomy): domain Bacteria; phylum Planctomycetota; class Phycisphaerae; order Phycisphaerales; family UBA1924; genus CAYWOF01. Next base: position 2,329 of record CAYWOF010000007.1, read on the forward strand.
GGGTTCGTCGCATCGGGCGGGAGTTCCATGGTCCATGGGCGTTCGCCGCGCGACTCGATCATGTCCTGCCAGAGCTGGGGGACGAAGCGGGTGACGATCTCGGTCTCGTCGGGGAAGAGCCAGGTGTAGCTGCGGGTCCCCACGTTGAAGCCGGCCTTCTGCTCCGCGGCGGGGGGGACCACCGTCGAGCCGAAGAGGATGCGACCCGGCTCGATCGGGTGGAACCAGCCGCAGGTGTTGTACGAACCCGGCGGGCTCACGAGGAGGGGCGTGTCGATGCCGGTCACCCGACCGGCGCCGTCCCGGGCGAGCCGGGCGATGTACATCGAGTAGTGCTTGTCGGGCTGGGCATCGCCCGGGGGAACGGGCGTGGCCTGGAAGATGACCCAGCGGGCATCCGGGCTGAAGTACGCCTCCCCGGCCTTGAGGAACATGTCGCGCGAGGTGATCTGGACATGGTCCGTGAGGAACGGAGCCTCGGCGGCCCGCCATTCCGGGTCTTGGGCACAAGCGGGAAGGGCGGTCATCACGAGTACCATGATCGCGCGTGGAGCGTGCATCCTCATGGGCGGTGTTCCAGGGAAGCCGGGCGGGTGACGCCGGGCGTGCGGGGGGTGCGGTTCCCGATGGAACCGATCCGGCAAGGGTAGGAAGGCGGGAGGAAGCCGGGGATCCGCGGCTCGTGAGCGTCGGGGCCCGCTACGTCATCGTGGACAAGCCGAGCGGGATGCTCTCGGTGCCCGGCAAGGGTGAGCACAAGCGGGATTGCGCCGCCGCCCGCGTACGGAGGATGTTCCCGGGGGCGACCGGCCCGCTGGTGGTGCACCGGCTGGACATGGAGACCTCGGGGCTCATGGTTTTCGCCCTGGACCAGCAGGCGCAGCGCGAGCTCTCCGGCCAGTTCGAGGCTCGGACGGTGGGGAAGTCGTACATCGCCCTGGTGGAGGGGGAGGTGTCGGGGGAGGCCGGAGTCGTCGACCTCCCGCTGCGCCCCGACTACGGGAACAGGCCGTACCAGGTCGTGGACCACCTCGGCGGGCGACCCGCGGTGACGCCTTGGCGGGTGGTGTCGCGCGATGTGGACCGGACGCGCGTGGCCCTGGAGCCCGCGACGGGGCGCACGCACCAGCTCCGCGTCCACTGCGCGCACCCCGAGGGGCTGGGACGGGCGATCGTCGGGGATGTGCTCTACGGGCGCGGGCCGGGACCGGGGGCCGAGCGCCTGATGCTCCACGCCGCGCGCTTGTCATTGCTGGAGCCGGGGACGGGGCGGCGGCGGGACTTCGAGAGCCCCGCGCCGTTCTGAGCGGGCCGGCGCGGATCGGGTCCGTTCAGCGCCCATCACAGATGCAGCACGGTCGGCATGGGCGAGATTCGGACGGAGAGCCCCGCGACCTCGAGCGCGCGGGCCAGCTCGGCGGCGTCGTGCTCCGAGAAGGCGCCGATCCGGTGGCTGTCGAGGTCCAGCACGGCGCGGCAGGCGCCATCGGCCTCCAGCAGCGGCACGACGACCTCGGAGCGGTCGCGAGGATCGCAGGCGACGTAGCCCGCCCCGAGCGTCGCCACATCGCGCACGACGATGGGCCGGCGCAGGGCCAGGCACCGACCACAGACGCCGTGGAGCCCGATGGGCGAACAGGCCGGCTTGTCGCGCCGCGGGCCGAGCACCATGCAGTCGCCGGCGGGGCTGGCCGTGTAGAAGCCGATCCAGGAGACGCCCGTCGGCGCCAGCACATCCCACGCGGCGTCCGCGAACCGCTGCATGGACGCGCCGGCGCCGCCCGCCGAGGGCGGCGTGCGCAGCACCGCGCCCAGGCGTGCGTAGTCCCGCAGCGCGCCTGGCGTCGGGCCGCTCATGGCCGGATCAGAGGGTGGCGGACGTGTACGGCAGCAGGCCCATGTATCGGGCGCGCTTGCAGGCCTGGGCGACCATCCGCTGCTCGTAGGCGGTCGTGCTCAGGCGCTTGCGCCCGTAGATCTTGCCGTTGGGGCTCATCAGACGCCGCAGGGTGTCCACGTCTTTCCAGTCCACGTAGACCTTGCCCGTGCCGGCGGTCTTGGAAACCTTGATCTTCTGTCCGTTGGTGAAGCGATTGAATCGGCTCATCGTGCTCCCCGTCATGGTCGTGCGGCCCGCCGCAAAGGGCGGGCGACGGTTGGGCCGAGTATAGGCGCGGGAGGCGGTTCGGAACGGCTAGACGGCCGCGCGCGATGCCGGTCGGAACCCCTCGACCGACCATCGCCCGGGGCCCAGGGCGAGGACGGCCAGACCCAAGGCGAGCAGGACCGTGTTCTGGATGATGTTGCAGGTCGAGAGGGTCTTGGGGCAGAAGAGGCTCAGGCTGCCGAAGCAGCCGCACTCGACGCTGAGGGCGCGCGCCAGGACGGAGACGATGCCGAGCGTAAAGCCGGCCAGGAGCAGGGAGAGGATGAGCGCCCCCGCACGCGTCCAGAAGCCCAGGAGGAGGGCGAGGCCGGCGACGAGCTCGACCCACGGGAGCATGAAGGTGGTCGGCGTCCAAAGAGCCGCGGGGAGCAGCTTGAACGCCTTGACGCCGTCGTGGAAGGTCTGGGGATCCGAGATCTTGGTGCCGGCGGCGAAGACGAAGACCCCACCGAGGAGGAGGCGGGCGGCCAGGGCAATCCAGGAACGCGCGGCGAGGGGCATGGGTCAGCCGCCGAACTCGACATCCGGACCGGTCGCGGTCGGATGGCCGGCCGCGAGCCACGCGGGAAACCCATCGTGCATGATGAGGATCGACCCGATGTCCTGGTTGAATCGCTGCTGGAGGCGCTTGGCGGTGTTGGTTGAGTCCTCGCACTGGGCCCCGTCGCAGTAGACGACGACGTTGACGCCGTACAGGAAATCGAGCTTGGGGTTCCCGCTCCGAATCGCGTCGGGGTTCAGGTGCATCGCGCCCTTGACATGGCCGGCCAGGAATAGGTCCGGCCGGCGTGCGTCGATGAAGACGGTGTTCGATTGCTCGCGCGAGTCGTAGAGCTCCTTGGCGCGTTCGAGCGTGATGTGGCCCTCGGGCAGCTTCGGGGCGGCGACCGGGGCCGGCGAGATCGGCGATGCCTCGGGTGCGACGGCTGGGATCGAGGAGTCCGATGGCCCGGTCCCGTCCGGCGCCTTGGGAGCCGGAGCGCGATTCCGGCCGGGGTCGAACCTGGCGACGATCGTCGGGCCGAAGGTCCAGTGGGCCGCGCCCGCGGCGACGCCGATTCCGACGATGATCGCGGCGCGGACGAGCAGGTTGCCGGTCATGTCCGGTCCTCCGCGAGCGGGGTCAGGGCTTGTCCGACCCGCCCGGGTCGGGGCCGATCGGGCCCGTGGGCGGGGCCTCCAGGAGCTGCGGGGCGGCCCGGATGGCGCCGTTGACGGCGACCTCGATGGGCGGCTCGTCCGGCAGGTCCGTGGTGATCTTCACCATGTTCTGGTAGGCGACACGCTTGGCGGGCGCCGAGCCCTTGACCGTGACCAGGTACTCCTTGTTGTCCGTGCCCTCGACGGCCTCGTACGTGATCTCGAGGGGCGGCTCGATGTTCCCGGTCTGCTCGACCTTGACGATCTTGAACGACCGGTTCGTGCGGGTGTTCACCCGGAACTTCGTGTCGATCGGGTTGCCGGGCTCGAGGACGCCGAAGGTGACGCGCGGCGGGATGGCGCGCACGTCGGGCACGATGGCGGCCTGGAGCTGGACGCTCGTGAGCGGGTTCTCGGGGTCGGTGGTGCGGATGGTGGCGACGCTCTGCAGGCCGCCCAGACGCTCGGACCCGGTCAGCTTGATCTCGATGGTTGTCTCGCGGAGTTTCTCGCCCTCGACGTCCACATCCTTGGTCTCGAGGACCTCGGTGCGGAAGAGCAGGGCCCGCGCGACGCTGGCGTAGGTGGCCTCGAAGTCCTTGGCCCGCCCCACGACCTTGATGGTCCGCGAGGCCGGCGTGCCGCGGAGCACATCGCCGAAGTCCACGATCGGCGGATCGATGGTGATGGCCGCGCGGATAGCGGCGGAGATGCTCAGGACGATGGCCGGGCTGGCGTCATCGTTGGTGCTGACGGTGACGGTCTGGTTCTGGGGGCCGTTCTTGCCGTGCGGGTCGAAGCAGACCTCGATCTCGCCGGTCTCTCCCGGGGCGTACTCCTTCTTCTCCGGGTCGGCCGCGGTGCACGAGCAGCTGGCGTGGACGTTGGAGATGACCAGTGTGCCGGTTCCCTTGTTCGCGAAGGGGAACTTGTGGCAGACCTTGGCGGTGTCCGGGATGGAGCCGAAGTCGTGGTTGGTGCTCTCGAAGACCATCCTGGCCCCGGAGGGAACGGGCGCCGCTGCCGGGGGCTGCCCCGGCGCGGGCTTGACGGGCCGCCCGTCGTCGACGGGTTGGGCTAGGGTGGGGGAGGCCGCGGCGACGAGGCCGGCGAGCACGACGAGGACCGGGAGCGTTCGCATGGATCACCTCGACGAGACGTGGGAGCGATGCCACTGCATCGGTGGGCTGGACCCTCGGCGTTACCGAGGCCGCGACCGAGCGGTTGCAGGGTAGAGGGTAGGTCGCGGTGAGGGGGCCGGCGCGCCGCGGGCGGAAGGCGAGGTGAGGCGGTACTATCCTCCCCGCGGGTCCGATGGGTCGTGCCCGGGAACATCGCCCGAACCGGCGATTCGGAGAAGGTCTTGGCGACAGCGCCCATGTCAGCGGAACAACCCGAGGCGCCCCCGCAGTTCCCCGCGCGCGCCATCACCATGGTGGGGCCTTCGGGCCGGGACGTGCCGGCAAGCCTGGTGGATGTGGGCTCCGGGCGTCCGGTGGTGTTCCTGCACGGGCTGGTGGGGCTCAACGACCACTGGGAGGATGTCGCCGGGCGGGTGCGGTCGCGGATGCGCTGCGTGATGCTCGAGGTCCCGCTGCTGCGCCTGACGGGAGAGGATTGCTCGATCGGCGGGGTGTCGGACCTGACGGGGCGGTTCCTGCGCACCTACCTGCGCGAGCCGGCGGTGCTGGTGGGGAACAGCTTCGGCGGGCACGTGGCCCTGCGGATCGCGCTGGAGGCTCCGGACCTCGTGGCCGGGCTGGTCCTCGCCGGCTCGTCGGGCATGTTCGAACGCTCCATGGTGAGCGACATCCAGACGCGCCCGAGCCGGGAGTGGCTGACCCGCAAGATCGGGGAGCTGTTCTACGACCCGGCCCGGCACATGCGCGACGCGGACATCGACCGGGCGCACGCCGAGCTCTCCGTCCGCTCGGGCGCCCGAGCCATGGTGCGCCTGTCGCGCTCGGCGCGCCGGAACCACCTCGGCGATCGGATCGGCGACATCCGGGCCCCCGCGCTGCTCATCTGGGGCGAGAACGACGTGGTGACGCCCCCCGAGGCGGCGCAGGAGTTCATGGCCCGGCTCCGGGATGCGCGGATCGTCTGGTTCGCGCGGTGCGGGCACGCGCCCATGATCGAGGCGCCCGAGGCGTTCGCCGCGGCCCTGGGCTCGTTCCTCGAGGAGCTGGATGCTCGTGGGCGCTCCGCGTAGTTCGGGCCCGCGCGGGACCGTGGCCGGCCCGTTGCCGACTCGGGCGTCGGTCCGGTGGACCGGCCTGATCGGCGTGGGGATCGCGGCGGCGCTCTCGCGACGCACCCGCGCGCTCTCGGACTCGGGCCGGTGGCGCCGGGACTCCGGGGTGATCCAGCGCCGCCAGCTCCGGTGTCTGCTGCGGCGCGCCGCGCGGACGGTGTTCGGGCGCGGGCACGACTTCGGACGCCTGGCGGAGCTCCCCGACCGCGACCTGCTCGGCGCGTACCGGAAGGCCGTGCCCGTGGCGGACTGGTACGCGTACCGGGCGCTGATCGCCCGCATGCGCGAGGGCGCGGAGCCCGATGTGCTCTGGCCCGGGCTCGTGCGGGACTTCGCCCAGACCAGCGGCACCACGGCCGGGGACAAGTACATCCCGGTGTCGCGCGAGATGCTCCGGTCCAACTACCGCTGCTCGCTGGACATCTTCGCGCACGCCGCCCGGTTCGGCGTGTCGCTGGCGGGCGTGTTCGCCGGGAGGATCGTGTTCCTCGGCGGCTCGACGGAGCTGGCGACGAGCGAGAAGGGGATCCGCACGGGCGACCTGTCGGGGATCGTCACGCCGCTGATCCGTTGGCCGATCACGGCGGTGTACTCGCCGGGTCGGACGATCGCGCTCATGAGCCACTGGCCGACGAAGCTGGAGGCAATGGCCCGGGCGACGGTGGACCAGGACGTGCGGATGATCACCGGGATGCCCAGCTGGGCGCTGGTGCTCTTCGAGAAGGTGCTCGAGGTGGCGCGGGCCGGCGGGCGGCGCGCCGAGTGCATCCGCGATGTGTGGCCCAACCTCCGCCTGTTCGTGCACGGCGGGGTCAAGTACGCGCCCTTCGAGCCGCTGGTTCGCCGGTTCTGGTCGGGCGCACCCGACGGCGACGACATCCCGACCCGCCTGGAGCTCTACCCCGCGAGCGAGGCGTTCGTGGCCATCCAGGACACGCGCGGGGAGGCCGGGCTCCGGTTGTGCGCGGATCGCGGAAACTTCTTCGAGTTCGTGCCCCTGGATCGGATCGGAGACCCCGAGCCTCCGGCGCTGGCGTGCGACGAGGTGGAGCCGGGCCGGAAGTACGTGGTCGTGCTGTCGACCTGCGCGGGGCTGTGGCGCTACATCCTGGGGGACGTCGTCGAGTTCGACACGGTCCCGGACGGAGGAGGGCGCCCGGGAACGGGGCCGGCGCGGTTGCGCATCGTCGGCCGGCACCGTCACTTCATCAACGCGTTCGGCGAGAATCTGATCGTGGAGCACATCGAGAACGCAGTCGCCGCGGCGGCCCGTGCCACGGGGGTGGTGGTGGGGGAGTTCACCGCGGCCCCCGTCTATCCGGCCGAGGGCCGGCGCGCGGGGCTGGAGCTGGCCGTGGAGCTCGTGGAGCCGCGCCCGAGCGCCGGCCTGCTGACGGGGTTCCGGGACGCGTTCGATGCCGAGCTGAAGCGACAGAGCGTGGACTACGGCGTGAAACGGTCGGACAACCTGGGCATGGCGCCCCCGACGGTCACCGCGCTCACCGCTGGAGCGATCCATCGATGGATGGACTCGCGGGGCAAGCTCGGGGGCCAGCACAAGTGCCCTCGGTGCGCCAACCACCGGGACATCATGGACGCGATCGTGGGAATGGCCCGGCCGGAGTGAGGGCCGATCCGGGCGTTGTCAGGGTTCCGGGGAGGGCCCATCGGTCTGAGTTGGAGGAAGGCGATACCATGCGGGCCGGCGGACGGGCACGGTGCGCAGGCCAGGAGCGAAGCGACTATGGCAATGGTGGCGGGCCAGGGACGAGCCGTGGAGGTCACGAGTCGCGAACGCCTGGAGCCCGTGGCCGCCGCCGCGGCGGCGCTGCTCGGCCAGTTCGCCGAGTTCATCCGAACGCTCGACGACCGGGTGTACACCCATGAATCGGCCACGGTCGTCGGGGGAACGATCGGGAAGCACCTGCGCCACAGCCTCGACCACTTCCGGGCGGCGATCGCCGGGCGGGCGGGGAACGACGCGGAGATCGACTACGACCACCGCGAGCGGTGCGTGCCGATGGAGAGCGACCGGAGGGCGGCGTTGGCGGCCATCGCCGAGCTCTGCGGAGCCGTCGCGCTCCTGGGCCCGGCGGACCTCGACTCGCCCGTGCGGATCCGCGTGATGCTCGCGGCGGATGGCAGCTGCGTGCGCCTCGGTTCCACGCTGGGTCGCGAGCTCGCCTTCGCCACGCACCACGCGATCCACCACCAGGCGATGGTGCGGGCGATCGCGGCCGAGTTCGGTGTCCGAGTAGGACCCGAGTTCGGGAAGGCCCCGTCCACGCTGAACTTCGAGCGCGCGCACCGCTAGGCTCCTCGTCGAGGGCGACCGCCAGACCATGTGCACCCTGTCCATCATCCGAACCGGGCCCTCGGCCGTCCGCATCGTGTGCAACCGGGATGAGCATCGGGAGCGCACACCCGCCGCGCCCCCGCGCTGGCACGAGCGCGGGAGGTTGCGGTCGATCTGGCCCACGGACCGGCATGCGGGCGGGACGTGGCTCGGGGCGGGGGAGCACGGCCTGGCGCTCGGGGTGCTCAATGTCAATCCACCCCGACCCGCGAGCGTGCTGGGGGTGCCCGGCCTGCGCTCGCGCGGCGAGCTGGTTCCCGCGCTGATCTGGTCGGCGGGGGCCGGCGAGGCGATCGATCGTCTCGGGGCCCTGGACCTGTCGCCCTACCCGCCGTTCCGCATGGTGGCGGTGGAGTTGGGGGCCGACGGGCGGATCCGGATCGGCGAGGGTCGGTGGGATCGGCGGACATTCGGCACGGCCTGGCACGCGGAGCCGCCCCTGTGCTTCGTCAGCTCGGGGCTGGGGGATGCGCTGGCGGCGCCGCGCCTGGACCTGTTCGAGGAGCTGGTGGTGCAGCCCGGGCCGACGCCCGAGCGCCAGGACGAGTTTCACGGGCACACCTGGGCCACCCGCCCGGAGGTGAGCGTGATGATGAGCCGGGCGGAGGCCCGCACCATGTCCGTCACGACCATCGAGCTCTCGAGGTCGGTCGGGGCCGGCGGGGCCGGCGGCGCGCGGGCGACGATGGACTATCGGCCGGTGCCGGACGCTGTCCGGGCGGTCGCCCGTGGGGGGGGTGCGTTGGGACGCCCGCTATGATGGGCCGGCGGCGCGGGAGGTAGACCCTTTCGTGGAGCGGGAGCGCACGCGGGCATGAGAATCCTGGCGAGCAACCCGGACACCATCGGCGACGTGATTCTGCGCCAGCCGCTCTACCGCGCGCTGCTGGATGCCGGGCACGAGCTGGCGCTGGTGGTCCGCCCCCTGCTGGCGCCGCTGGCGCCCCTGGTCGCGCCGGGAGCGCGCGTTCTGACCGTCGCATCGAACGTGTACGAGCACGGCCTGGCGCCGGGGTCCGAGTCGCTGGCGTCGGTCGCGTCGGGCGCGCAGGAGTTCGATCCCGACGTGTTCCTCGTGGCTCCCTTCCAGTGGACGGTGCTCGAGGAGCGGCTGGCGGTCGCCCTGCCGCGGGCCCGGCGCGTGGCGATGACCGGACGGCTCTTCGGCGATCCGCGCCGGGGCTCGGCGCCGCCCACGTCGATCGCGCCGCACGAGCGGGTCGAGGTGGCGGAGGACATCCCGGAGATCCGGAAGAACGAGGCCCTGGCGGGGGCGGTGCTCGGGCGGGCGGTGCGCCTGCCCGATCCGCGGATCGAGCCGACCGAGGCGCAGCGCCGAGCCGGCGAGGCCGAGCTGGCCCGCCTCGGGCTGGCTCCGGGCTCGTACTGGGCCGCCTGCGTCGGCAGCACCGAGCACACCGCCGTTCGGAACTGGGCCGTGGAGCGGTGGGCGGCGGTGCTCGCGACGTGGGCGAAGGAGTTCGATCGTCGCTTCCTGCTCATCGGCCACTCCGGAGAGCTGGAAACGGCGCAACGCGTGCGCGAGGCGATGGGCGAGGCGGGCGCGCGCGCCGAGGAGTGGTTCGGGGAGGGGAACGGCTCGCTCGACGTGCTCGTCGGGCTCCTGGCCCACGCGCGCGGGTACGTCGGTCGTGACACGGGTCCCATGCACCTGGCCGCGGCGCTGGAACTTCCCGTGCTGGCCGTGTTCGGCGGGGGCACCTGGCCGCGCTTTCTGCCCGCGACCGATCGGAGCGTGTCGATCTCGGTGGGTGTGCCGTGCGCCGGATGCGGGTGGATCTGCCACCTGCAGGACTCGTACTGCATCAAGGAGGTGCCGACGGGTGAGGTGCTCGAGGCGGCTCGGGCATTGGAGCGCGGGGAGGTCTCGGAGCGCCGCGTGCGTCTCCTGACGCCCGATCCGTCGCTCCTGGCCCGCGTGGGGCGCGAGGGAGGCGTGTACGCCCGCAACGCCATGGCGCGGCTGGCCATTCATGGCCGGGCGATCGCTCCCGCCGACGCCGGACCGGACGCGGGGGGTCTGGCGGATGTTCCCGTGGGGCTCCGCGATGTGGCGGACCGGCGGTCGGGAACAATCGCCCTGGCGGACGTGCGCCGGCTGCAGGACGAGCTGGCCTCGGCCCGTCGCCAGCTCGGAGAGGCGCGCGCGCGGATCACACAGCTCGAGACGGAGAGCGTCGCTCGGCTTCGGGCCCGGCATCAGCAGGCGGCGCTCCTGAGCGCGGCCCGCGAGATGGCGGCGGAACTTCGGGGTCGCGTCGATTCGCTCGAGCGTCGTCTCGAGCAGAAGAGCCAGGAGGCGATGACGGCCCGGGCGGAGCTGTCCGTCGCCCGGCATCAGGCCAGGAACGCCGCGGGCGAGCGCCAGGAGCTGGAAGGGCTTCGGGCCCAGGTGGAGCGGGCGCGCGCGGAGGCGGAGGCCATGGCGCAGCGGGCGGAGGCGGCCGAGTCGCACCTGGCGGATGCCGCGGAGGCCCGCCAGCGTGCGCAGGCGGCCGAGGCCCGCCTGCGGGTGGTGGCGGCCGAGCAGGAGGCACGGGTCGCGGCGCTGGGCCAGGAGTCGGCCGAGCGGGAGGCGACCCTGCGCCAGCAACTGGCGCACGCCCGCACGGCCCAGGCCCGCGTCGAGGCGGCGCTCAAGGACCTGCGCCTGCGCATCCAGCGGGCCCAGAGCGATCAGGTGGCGCTCAACACGCTCTCACGCCAGCAGGAGTCGGAGATCGTCGTGCTCCGGGAGCGCCTCCGCGACCTCATGGCCTCGCGCTGGCGCAAGATGGGCCAGCGCCTCCACCTGGCCATGACCCTGCCGTGGGAGCGCGAGGCCCACGAGAACGGCCACGCCTGAGTTCCCGTCCAGGCCGGTCCTGGGCATTCGCAAGGAACCGAGAGGACCGATACGCGATGCACGTGATTCGGCCGCCCGACATGTCGTACCCGCCGGGTCCGGAGACCGACCACCGCCCGAGCTGGTCGGGCACGCCCCGCTACCTCGGGGATGAGCACCGCGGGATCTACGAGGCGACGAAGGGGCTCCCGGGCTGGCAGGACCCGCCGGACAGCGAGAAGCTCTACGAGCTCGCCTTCCACAGCGGGTCGGTCATCCTGGAGGTGGGCGTCTTCGGCGGTCGCTCGGCGGTCGTCGAGATGCGGGGGGCGCTCGCGGGCGCCGCGGCGCGGGAAGAGGAGGCCCCGCAGTTCTACGGGGTCGACGTGGATCCCGGCTTCTTCGCCCGGTCGCTCCGGACCATCGCGGATGCTCGGCTCGGCGAGCGGTGCCTGCTCTACCACGGTGACGTGCAGAGGTTCCTGCGCGAGGTCCCGATCCGCCCCACCATGGTGTTCGTCGATGGCGACCACAGCTACCCGGGCGTCTGGGCGGACCTCGCGTTCCTGCTCGAACGGCTGGCGCCGGGCACCCCCGTCCTCTGCCACGACTACGGCGGGATCGAGGGGGTGCGCCGGGCGGTGGACCAGTCGGTGGCGGGCGGCGGGTACGAGTGGATGGGGCAGTTCGCCGGATCGGCGCTGCTGCGCCGCTCCGGGTGGGCGCCGGGAACGCGCGTGGCGGGCCTCGGGCTCACGCCCGATGTGTTCGAGCGCACGCGCGCGGCGCTCGTGGGTCGCTACCAGAGCCGGCAGGCGCCGACCCTGCGGCGCAATGCCCACCATACGCCGGTGCGGGACCTGACCCGCGAGGCCCGGGCCGAGCTGCTCGGCGCGCGCGGGGAGGGGGCCCCGAGCGGGTACGGCGCCTGGCCCGGCCGCGCGCCCCGGGGAGCGCCGCTCCCGCCCACCATGCCGGGCGGGCGTCCGTGGCCGCGCATCTCCGTGGTCACGCCCTCGTTCAACCAAGGCAAGTACATCGAGCAGACCCTGCTCTCGGTGTTGAACCAGGGCTACCCGAACCTCGAGCACATCGTGATGGACGGGGGGAGCACCGACGAGACGACCGCGATCCTCGGCCGCTACCGGGGGCGCCTGGCGTGCGTCGTCTCGGAGCCGGATCGGGGACAGTCCGACGCGATCAACAAGGGGATGGCTCGGGCGACGGGCGAGATCGTGACCTGGCTCAACAGCGACGACATGCTGGCGCCGGGCGCGCTCGCGGCGGTGGCGATGGGGTTCGCGACGTCCGGGGCCGACGTGGTGGCGGGCGAGTGCCGGATCCACCGGAACGGGAAGCTGGTGCAACGCCACCTGACGTCGTGCTCCGACGGGCCGATCCCGCTGGACGACCTGCTGGACATCGACGGGTGCTGGCTGGAGGGCCAGTTCTTCTACCAGCCCGAGGTCATGTTCACCCGCGCCATCTGGGAGAAGGCCGGGGCGCACGTGCGCGAGGACCTCTACCACAGCATGGACTACGAGCTGTGGACGCGGTTCGCCGAGCACGGCGCGACGCTGCACGTGATCGGGCGTCCCGTGGCGCTCTTCCGCGCTCACCCGGAGCAGAAGACGGCCGGAACCGTCGCCGGCGGCTTCCGCGTCGAGCTTCCCAAGGCCCGCGACGAGATCGCGCGGCGCCTCGGGCGCACGCCCCGGCGCGCGCCGGCGCCGGACGGGCCCGGGGCTCCCGGGCGCAAGGTCAGCCTGAACATCGTGCTCGTCAACGACCTGGGGTACGCGTACGGCGCGGGCATCGCCCACCGGCGCACCGCCCAGGCGCTCGCCTCGTGCGGGCACCGCGTGACGACCCTGAGCGCAGCGACCTCGGAGCCGCACTTCCAGACGGGACGCGTCGAGTCCAACCAGCTGCTCCTCCAGATCGCCGCCCGCTCGCCCGACCTCGTGGTGTTCGGCAACCTGCACGGGGCGGAGGTCGACCCGCTGGCGCTGGAGATCGCCGCCGCCCGGTTCCCCACGGTGTTCATACTCCACGATCTGTGGCTGCTCACCGGGCGATGCGCCTACCCGGGCGCCTGCCGTCGCTACCTGACCGGGTGCGACGCGTCGTGCTCGTGCCCGAAGGACCATCCCGCGCTCGACCCGGACCGGGTGGCCGGGGCCTGGCGCCAGAAGCGTCGCCTGATCGCGTCGTGTCCCAACCTGCTCCTGGCGGCCAACAGCCGCTGGGCGCTGGCTCGCATCGAGGAAGCGCTGGCGGCGGCACGCCCCTTCGAGCCGGCGGCCCCGGCACGCACCGGATGCATCCAGTTCGGCCTGGAGCTCGACGAGTTTGCTCCCCGCGATCGGAGTGTCTGCCGGGAGGAGCTGGGCCTTCCGACGGACCGGTTCATTCTCATGTCGAGCGCCTCGTCGCTGCGCGATCCGCGCAAGGGGATGTCCCACCTGGCACAGGCCCTGCGCGAGCTGGACCTGCCGGACGTGGAGGTCGTGTGCGCCGGCTGGCAGAACCCCGCGGAAGCGCCGCCCATCCCCGGCATGCGGGCCATGGGCTACATGAAGGACCGGCGTCGCCTGGCGATGCTCTACGGCGCGGCGGACCTGTTCGTCGGACCCAGCCTCGAGGAGGCCTTCGGCCAGGTCTTCATCGAGGCCGCGGCGTGCGGGACGCCCAGCGTCGGCTACCCGGTGGGCGGCGTTCCCGAGGCCCTCCGCGACGGGCTGAGCGGGCGTCTGGCCGCGGACGTATCGGTCGGCGCGCTGGCGGACGCGATCGACGAGCTCTACCACGCGCCGGACCTGCGCGCGAGCATGGGGCGGTGGGCGCGCCTGTGGGTGGAGAACGAGTGGTCCATGGAGGCGGCCGCGCACCGGTTCCTCGGGGCCCTGCGCGCCTCGGGGCTGGGCGAACGGATCGGGCTGGCGCGACGGGACGAGCTCGCGCTGGTGCCGGGCGTGGCGCCCGAGCCCATCCCCGTCATCACCTCGCTCCCGGCGTGGCGCGTGGTCTCCGGCTTCGGCCCCTGGGAGGGGCCCTACCCGGCCCGGAAGTTCCCCCGGTTCCGCTGGGCGCTCGGGCCGACCGCGGAGTTCGAGCTCGACGCCGATGCGGGCGGGCCGGCGCGCCTGCTGGTCGCCTACCGATGCTTCGAGCCGGGCCAGCGGGTGCGCATCGTGCAGGACGGGCGCGAGGTCGGTGAGCGCTCCCTGCCCTGCGGGGCGAGCGAGGGACCCGACCGTGTGCTGGCGGTCGACGTGTCGCTCCGGCGCGGCGCCAACCCCTTCGCCCTGCACTTCTGGCGGTGGCGCACGGGCGCGGGCAAGCCGACGGCCCTTCTGGTCACCTCGATCACCAGTGTGCCATCGACCGCGACGACCGCGATCGGGGCGATCGAGACCAAGCCCGCCGTCGCCGGAGCCGGGGCCGGCGCCTAAATGACGTCGCGCAGCTCCGCCCGGAGCCGGCGCAGCACCACGTGGCCGAGCAGCGCCGCCGCGCCCGCCCAACCGAGCATCCCCAGCCAGAGCATCGGTCCCGGCAGGGCGCGCTCGATGAACAGCGCCCGGATCGACTCCAGGTAGGGGTACACGGGGTTGAAGGGAATCGCGCGGCGCAGCCACTCGGGCACCATGTCGATGCGGTAGACGATGGGGTAGAGCCAGAACCCGACGTGGAGCGCGATGGGGACCACCTGGCCCACGTCGCGGATGAACGCGTTGAGCGTGCCCAGGGCCATGCCCACCCCGAACCCGACCGCGATGAGCCCGCCGAGCGGCACGGGCAGCAGGAGCCAGTGCCACGTCGGCTCGTGGCCCAGCACCACCGCCACGCCGACGAGGATCGCGTAGCTGATCAACAGCGAGCACGCGGCCGAGAGGGCCGCTTGGGCGACGAAGACCTGCTCGGGGATGGGGAGCTTGCGCAGGTACATCGCGTTGTGAACGAACGCCTGCGTGCACCGGCCCACGCAGTCGGCGAACGCGCTCCAGGGCAGCAGGGCCGAGCACAGGTACACCACGTACCCGCCGCTTCCCTCGCCCGGCCCGGGGGTACGCTGCATGATCCGGGTGAAGATGACCGTGAACACCAGGATGAGCGCCAGCGGCTGGAGGACGTTCCAGACCACCCCCATGGCGGAGCCCACGTAGCGGTGGCGAACATCGGCCAGCGCGTTGCGCCAGATGTAACCGCGATGGCGATAGAGGTCGACGATCATGGGGGACGGTGCGCGGGGATCCGCGCGATCATACGCCGTGCGCGGAGACGGCCGGGGCCCGCGCCGCGACGGGCGCGCCGCGCCGGGTGAGCACCGCCGCCCCGACGGCGTACGTGTGGTGCGGCGCCGAGCGCCGGTGCCAGTCCAGGAACGCCGGCACATCGCCCAGGTTCCACGCGGGCGGAGGGCCGCCCGCGAGGGCCGGGTGCGACCACACCAGCTCCTCGAACTGGGCCAGCGTGAGGGCCGAGCCGTTCCACGCGGGGAAGCTCATCCCCAGGCTCGGCTCGCAGATGTCGAACGACAGGGCCAGCAGGCCCGCGGTAGCGAGCACCCGCGCGGCCTCATCGAGGGCCCGGCGCTTGTCGGGCTGGTGCTCGATGACGGAGAAGCTGGTGAGCACATCGGCGCTGGCGTCGGGCATCGGCAGGCGCTCCGACCCGGTGATCCTCCACTCGACCCGGACGCGCAGGCGATCCCGCAGCCTCGTCCACGCGGGGACGAACCGCGCGTCCGTTTCCACCAGCGTCACGCGGGCGCCCAGCAGCGCCGCGATCCAGGGCATCGGCGACAGCTCGGAGCCCAGGTCCACCAGCCGGACGCCCTCGCCGCGCGACCAGTCGACCTGGTCGAGGGCTCCGAACCACAGCCACGGATACTCCCAGACCTTCGACCAGTCGGTGAACGTCCGCAGGCCCAGCGGACCCGCGAAGGAGTTCACGAAGCGCATGAACAGCCGGTAGCGAGCATCGTCGATCTCGCGCACGCTGGCCAGCGAGGCGCGGCACGCGACCGCGGGGATCGCCGGGCGGTCCGGTGCCCCGCCGCCGGCGGCCCGCGCCAGCGGGCCCAGGACCTCCAGCTCCTCGGGGGCCAGCTCGCGCCGGGCGCGTCCCACGGGCGCGCTGGTGATCGCCCCGTGCGCTCGAACATCCGCGCTGCCCCACTCCCACCCGGGATGGTCGTGCGGAGTCGTCGCGTACGCCAGCACGGCCGGATCGAACGGCTCGCCGAGGTGGGCGAGAATCCCGCGGACCGTCGGCTCCGGCGCGCGCACCAGGTCCTCGTAGCGCACGCGCCACGCCCGGCACCCGAGGGCCGAACGCCCGATCAGCCGGTTCCAGTGGCCCCATCGGAGCAGCGCGTTGAAGGCGTTGTTCTCGACCGTGACCCCGGGGGCGAGGGCCAGGTTCTTCTCGTGCCACTCCGAGATTCCCCGGCGGTGGGGGGGCGTGACGCTCGTCGAGACGGCCACGTCCAGCCCCTCGCGCACGATCCATACCACGGCGGCATCCGGGAGGAGCTCGGCCAGAAAGTCGAGGTGGAGCACATCGTCCGGGGTCTTCTCGGCCCAGCGGGACTTGCCGCGCCGGCGCGCGTACTCCCCCAGGAGCGTGTCGACGAGGGCCCGTGTCGCGCTCGTGACCACCTCGGTCGGCAGCCCGAAGCTGGCGCACGCGCCCTGGGGGTGCCGCGTCAGGAAGGCGTGGAGCTCTCCGACGCTCCGAGGCTGGTGGGGCGCCAGCCAGGGCGTCTCCGGGCCGCACGCGATCGACGGGTGTGAGTCGAGCAGGGTCCGCAGGAGGGTGGTGCCCGAGCGGGGCACGCCCAGGACGAGGATCGGGGGTTTGCGCTGCGCGTCGGCCATGGGCTCTCAGCGTGGGGGTGGGTAGCCGAAGCGTCCTAGATCGGGCAGGTCGAGGCGGGCGATGATCGGGGCGAACACGCCGTCGCGACGCCAGGCGTCGTTGTCTCCCGCGACGTAGAAGGTGCGCTCCCCCGGCCGGGTGAGACGCTCGAAGCGCGTGACGTGGTGCACGAACTCCGGCGACAGCTTGGGGCGCACGCCGACGATGTCCACGACCCGGCGCAGGGGCTCGGGCGAGGCCACGAGGTCCTCGAAGCGCAGGAGCAGCGTCCGCGCCGGGTCGGCCTCGACCAGGCCGAGTGCGCCCGCGTAGAACTCCATCCAGCGCGCCAGCTTGGCGCGGGCCCAACCGGCGGGCTCGCCGACCCGCTCCTCCGTCCAGCCCCAGCGCGCCCGCCCGACGCGCCAGAGGCTGTAGATCGTCGCGACCGGATCGCGGATGAGCATGACGATCGGCGCCTCGCCCCGCACGGGCATGCCGTGCTGGCCGTTCGCGCTCGTGTTGAACCAGACCGGCGCGTACGGAACGCCCTCCTCCCTCAGCGACAGGGCGTACAGCGCCAGGGGATCGAGCTCCTCGCCGCGCGACGCGACCTCCGCCGTCGTGGCGCCGGGCCCCGGGACCGCCACGAGGTCGAAGAGGCCCGCGGTGCAGTGCCGGAAGAAGTGCGAGCCGACCCGGGGGAAGGCGAAGTAGTCGATCCGCCGCGTCAGCGTCCGCCCGAAGAACGCCGGCGCGGACGCGGGATCGTCCCGCGACGGGGGCGCCGGGCTCACGACCAGAACCCCAGGCGGCGCAGCGTGTGGCCCGCGATGGCCTCGGCGCTCGGGGGCACGGCGCGCTCCGACGCCTCCGGGTTCTGGCGCCGGATGTGCTCGCGCGCGTACCGGCGCATCGGCGCGCTCTCGGGCAGGCCCAGGAACCGCTCGATCCGGGCGCACACGGCCGGCGCATCGGCGAGCAGCTCGTCGTAGCGCAGCCGCAGGAACCGGTCCGCCGGCGGCCGCTCCGCCGCGACGAACCGCTCGGCCGCCTCGACGCTCATCCGCCACTCGAGCAGGCCCCGCTCGAACGGGCCCGCGCAGAGCGGAAGCAGGTCCGCGTACCCGTGCTCCCGCGCGTACACCTCGAGGCAGCGCCACTTCGCGTCGTCGCGCCCGTACCAGGCGCCGACGCCGGCGCGCTGCGCGATCGAGAACGCGACCTCGATCCCGTGGCGCAGGATGTTGATGAACGCACCGTCCGGGAACACCGCCCGGACGAACGACAGCCGGAAGTTGTGCAGGGGGAACTTGTCGATCAGCACCGCCCGCCCGCGACGCTCCCGCTCGAGGAGCTCGACGAGGCGAGCCCGGGCGTCGGCGTCCCGCTGCGCGTCGAAGTCGGCGCGCGAGAGGCCGACGCGCCCCGCGGGCGCGCCCTCGGCGCGCAGGCCCCAGATGTCGGCGACGGGAAAGGGCGTCGTCCAGATGTCCTTGCGCTCCCCGATGCAGCGCATCGACTCGTGCTGCGAGAGGAGGGTGCACAGGATCGTCGTGCCCGAGCGTCCGCACCCGGTGAGGAACGCCAGGCGCTGCGCCGCCACGGGGGCGCTGGGCGTGCGCCCCGCCGCCGGCGTCCCGGTCGTGCACGCGCCGGCGATGGGGCCGGAGTGGGACGCCGCCAGCGGCAGGCGCGCCAACCCGTAGAACGCGCGCGGGCCGGCGCCCTGGGCCACGGTGATGGGGCCGAGCGAATCGAGGCGGTCGTGGATGAGCGCCTTGTCGCCCGCGGGCTCCGCCCCGGTGGCCCCCCCCT
>CAYWOF010000008.1:0-20601 GCA_964459825.1 uncultured Phycisphaeraceae bacterium
CGGTGGAGGTCCTCCAGCACCTCCCGGTGGAAGCCCTTCTTCTCGCGCACCACGGGCGCCAGCACCATCAGGCGGATCTCGGCGCGCGACGATCCGTCCGCGGGGCGCGCGGGCCCCGCACCCTCACCCCACGCCATGATCGTGTCCACGATCTGCGTGGCGCTGGTCGCGCTGATCGGGTGGCCGCTCCGCTCGAGGACGGTGCCGTCCTTCCTGACCCGCGTGGGGGCCCAGGAGCAGGGCGTCCCGCAGCGCGCGAAGAGGAGGCGGAGATAGTCGTAGATCTCGGTGGTGGTGGCGACGGTCGAGCGCGGGTTGCTGGAGGCCGAGCGCTGCTCGATGGCGATGGTGGGGGGGATGCCCTCGATCTCGTCGACGTCGGGCTTCTTGAGCTGCTCGAGGAACTGCCGGGCGTACGCGGAGAGCGACTCCATGTACTTGCGCTGGCCCTCGGCGAAGATGGTGTCGAAGGCCAGGGACGACTTGCCCGAGCCCGAGAGGCCGGTGATGACGACCAGCCGGTCGCGCGGGATCGTGACGTCGATGTCCTTGAGGTTGTGCTCACGGGCGCCGCGGACGCGGATGAGGCGGTCCTCGCGCCCGGGCGAGTCCGCGCCCGCCCGAGCGCGGGGGTCCGGCCGATCCGCGACCGGCGAGCGCGCCGGATCGGAGGCACGCCGCGACCGGCGCGTCACACCCGAGTCCTGGGCCGGCACACGCCTGGGCTCGATCACATCCACCGATGCAGCGCCGCTTGCTTCCCTGGCCATGATCCCTCCGTGGCCGGGGATGGTAGCCCTACGGCGTCCGGACGGGCGGTGTTTGTGCGGGTGCCCCGCCGGGCTCGGGGCTGGCCGAGCGAGCCGCGGCTTCGGTCCTGCGTTCGCGCTCGATCATGCGGTACCGCGCCTGCAGCAGCAGGCCGACCAGCACGCACCCGATCGCGACGCCGAGCGCGTACGTGCCGATGCGCTCGCGGAGCACGCGTCGGTCGAGCGGAGCCGGCGGTACGGGGCCACCCATCCGGACAGTCTACGCCCGGGGGCGGCGCGACTTCTTGCGCGCGTGCACGCCCGGCATGCCCGGGCGACCGCGGATCTTCCCATCGTCCACGGTCGCTTCCAGCTCCGAGCGCCGGACCTTGCGCGGCGAGGGGTCGGCCCCCGCCGGAGCGTCCGGCGCGCCCCCTCCCCCGAAGCGTGCGCGGAGCGTCCTGGCCTGGTCGCGAAGCGCCGCGGCCTTCTCGAAGTCCAGGGTCTCGGCGGCCTCCAGCATCTCCTGCTTGAGCACGCGCTCCAGTTCCTCGACCTCGTAGGCCTCCTCGGACAGACCGATCGCCTCGCGGGCGGTCTTTCGGCTCTTGAGGACGCTCTCCAGCCCGCGGCGCAGGGCCTTCCGGATCGTCTGAGGGGTGATGCCGTGCGCGCGGTTGTAGGCCAGCTGCCTGGCGCGCCGGCGCTCGGTCTCGCCGATGGCCCCCTGCATCGCCGGGGTCATGCGGTCGGCGTAGAGCACGACGGCGGCGTTGACGTTGCGGGCGGCGCGCCCCATCTGCTGGATGAGGCTGGTCGGGCTGCGGAGGAATCCCTCCTTGTCGGCGTCGAGGATGCACACGAGCGAGACCTCGGGCAGGTCGAGCCCCTCGCGCAGGAGATTGACGCCCACGAGCACGTCGAACTCGCCCGAGCGGAGGTCCGTGAGGATGGCCATCCGCTCGAGGGTCTCGATCTCGCTGTGCAGGTAGCGGACGCGCAGGCCCTTCTCGTCGAGGTACCGGGTGAGGTCCTCGCAGAGCCGCTTGGTGAGGGCGGTGACGAGGACCCGCTCGCCGCGGGCCGCCCGCTCCTGGCAGCGGGCGATCAGGTCCGGCACCTGCCCGTCGGCCGGGCGGACCTCGATCGTCGGGTCGAGGAGCCCGGTGGGTCGGATGACCTGCTCGGCCACCACGCCGCCGACCTTGGCCAGCTCGTAGGGCGCGGGCGTGGCGCTGACGAAGAGCACCTGGGGCACGATCGCCTCGAACTCCTCGAAGCGCAGGGGGCGGTTGTCGAGGGCGCTGGGCAGGCGGAACCCATGGTCCACCAGCACCTGCTTGCGGGCCCGATCGCCGTTGAACATCGCCCGGATCTGGGGGATGGTGACGTGCGACTCGTCGATGATGAGGAGCCAGTCCCGGTAGTTCGGGCGCGAGGGCGTCGAAGCGGGAGTGGCGCCCGGGTGGCGGAGCGGCGGCGAGGGCGCGGGAGGCTCCTGGCGTGCCGCACCCGGCCGCTCGGCCGGTCCGCCCCCCGGCCCCTCCTTGTCCGCGGGCGGCGCAAAGTCGAAGTAGTCCATCAGGCAGTACGGTCGCTCCCCGGGAGCCCGGCCGTCCATGAACCGGGAGTAGTTCTCGATGCCCGGGCAGAACCCCAGCTCCTCGATCAGCTCGAGGTCGTACCGGGTGCGCGCCAGGAGCCGCTGGGCTTCCAGCAGCCTGCCCTCGTGCCGGAGCTGGAGCACCCGGGCGTCGAGCTCGGCACGGATCTCCTGGAGGATCGCCGCCATCCGCTCCTCGGGCACGACGTAGTGGACGGCGGGGAAGAGGAAGAACTGCGACTCCTCGGCCAGGACCTCGCCGCTGGTCGGGTTGATCAGCTCGAGGCGCTCGATCTCATCGCCGAAGAGGTCCAGGCGGAGCGCGAACTTCTCGTAGGCCGGCCAGACCTCGATGGCGTCGCCGCGGACCCTGAACTGGGCGCGCTGGAACTCGATCTCGGAGCGCTGGTACTGCATGTCCGCGAGGGCGAGGAGGAAGGCGCGCCGATCGAGGGGGGAGCCGCGGGTGATGGTGAGGACCTTCTGCCCGTAGGCCTCCGGCGAGCCGAGGCCGAAGATGCACGAGACGCTGGCGACGACGACGGTGTCGCGGCGTGACAGGATGTTGCTCGTGGCCGCCAGGCGGAGCTGGTCCAGGTCGTCGTTCTTGCTCGAGTCCTTCTCGATGTAGATGTCGCGGGCCGGGATGTAGGCCTCCGGCTGGTAGTAGTCGTAGTAGCTCACGAAGTAGTTGACGGAGCTGCCCGGGAAGAACTCGCGCAGCTCCTCGTAGAGCTGGGCGGCGAGGGTCTTGTTGTGGCTGATGATCAGCGTGGGCTTCTGGAGGGCCGCGATCACGTGGGCCATGGTGAACGTCTTGCCCGTGCCGGTGGCGCCGAGGAGGCACGCCGCGGGCTTGCCCTCGCGCAGCTCGCGCGCCAGCTGCGCGATGGCCGCGGGCTGGTCGCCCGTGGGCTCGAAGGGCGAGACAACCTGGAAGCGGTGGCGGGCGCCCGGCACCGGGGATGATACGATGGACCCCCACCGAGGAGTTCACCATGAAGGCTCTGCCGGCTTGCGCGTGCGTCGTCCTGGCCCTCGCCTGCCCCGCGTTCGCCGGGCCCGACGTGCGTCTGGCGCGCCTCCCCGAGGGCGGGCGGCAACCCCGCGTCGCGGTGGGCGCCGACGGCTCGGTCCACGTCGTCTACCTCGGCGGTGATGTCCGTAACTCGGACGTCTACTACCTGAATAGGTCCTCCGGCCAGGAGGCCTTCGGCGAGCCGGTGCGGGTCAACTCGCAGCCGGGGAGCGCGGTGGCGATGGGCACCATGCGGGGCGCGCAGATCGCGCTGGGGGCCGAGGGACGCGTCCACGTGGCGTGGAACGGCTCCACGATCGCCGAGCCGCGCGGGCCGGGATTCGCCCCGGGGGCGGCGCACAAGGGCCTGCCGGTCCTCTATGCCCGGTCGGACGGGGCGGGCGCCTTCGAGGCGCAGCGCAACCTGATGACCTCGACCGCCTACCTCGACGGCGGGTGCGCCGTCGCCGCCGATGGGGCCGGTCGGGTGTACGTGGCGTGGCACGCGTCGGCCCTGGATGGTTCCCCCCAGGAGTCGGCCCGCAACGTCTGGCTGGCCGAGTCCACCGACGAGGGCGCCACGTTCGGCCGGGAGCGGGGCATCCTCCCCCAGGCGCTCGGCGCGTGCGGGTGCTGCGGCATGGCGGCGACCACCGACCCGTCCGGCGGCATCGTCCTGCTCTATCGCGCCGCGACCGGGGGCACCGAGCGGGGCATGTACCTGCTCGAGTCGTCCGACCAGGGGCGCAGCTTCGGCGCGCGCCCGCTCGATTCCTGGCGGGTCATGATGTGCCCCATGACGAGCGCGGCGGCGCAACGGACGGGCGACGGTCCCGTCCTGGCGTGGGAGAACCAGAACCAGGTCTACTGGGCCCGCGCGGGCGCCGGGGAGCTCAAGCCGGTCGCGCCGCCGACCGGCGCGGCGAGGCGGAAGCACGCCGTGGCGGGCGCGGGCGCGGAGTTCGTCGTGCTGGCCTGGGCCGAGGGCGGGGGCATGGGGGGCGAGGCGACGCTGGGCTGGCAGGTGTTCACGGCGGCCGGAGAGCCCGTCGAGGGCGGGGCCGGCCAGCAGCCGGGTCTCCCGGCCTACAGCTTCCCGGCGGTGATCGCGGAGCGGGACGGCGGGTTCACGATCCTGTACTGACGCGCTCGGCGACCGCGGCGGACATCCCGGCCGCTAGCCGCGGACGGCGGCGAGCAACTCCCGGGGGCGGCGTCGGTTCAGGCGCAGCACCGCGGGGAGGGCCGCGCCCAGCGCGAGGGCGATGACGATCAGGCAGGCCACGGCGATCGGGCCGGGCGGCGGGCGCACGTGCATGTCCAGGCCGAAGAGGTAGCGGTGGATCCGCTGCCCGGCCCAGCTGCCCTGGGTGCCCATGAGCACGCCCAGCACGCACGCGGTCAGGGCGATCACGAGGGCCTCGCCCAGCACCAGGCGCACCAGCAGCCCGCGCGTGCCCCCGACGGCCCGGAGGACGCCGAACTCGAACTGGCGTGCCTGGATTCCCGCGACGATCAGGTTCGCGACGCCGAAGCTCGCCACCAGCATCGACACCATCGCCACGCCGGACACGACCAGGAGCATGCCGGTCGCGAACGACCGGATCTCCTCCTTCACCTGGCGGCCGCTCCCCGCGTCGAGGATGCCCGCCCCGAAGAGCGCGCGCCGGATCTGGGCCACGGCGCCGTCGTCGTCCAGGCCCGGGGGGAGGGGATCGGCGAGCTGGATCTGGATCAGGTGGATGGCGTCGGAGTGGAACTTCTCGCGCAGGTCGCGGCGCGAGCCGAAGACCGCGTGCACCGACTGCTGGAGGTAGTCGTCGCCGATGTTGAAGAACTTGCTGACGATCTCCAGCCCCGGGCTCGAAACGACGCCGACGATCTCGAACGTGTGCTCCACGCCGTCCTGGCGCGCCACGAACCGGTGCCCGAGCCCCAGGCCCCGGGCCACGAGGAACTCGCGCGCCACCACCACCGCGCCGCCCTCGTTGAGGCGCCGGATCGCCACCTCGGGATCGCCCTCGACCCACTCGAGCCGGTTCATCGCGAAGAACGGCTCGGGCTCGAAGGCCATGAAGTTCGTCTTGTAGCTCTGGAGCGCCCGGACGCCGAACACGTCGGTCTCCACGGGGTGGATGGTCACGGCGCAGGTGCGCCGGACGATCGGCATCGCGTCGAGCAGGCGCTGGCTCTCGGGCGTCAGCGCCAGGCCGCTGACGAACGCGTCGGGGAACTGGATCTTCCCGATCCAGTCGCGCAGGATGGCGCCGCCGTTGGTCCAGATCGCCACCATAAGCGCCAGGCCCGCCATCAGGGCCCCGGCCGTGAACCCGTGCCGGTAGGGGGTGGCCTCGATCGTCCGGGCGAGGACGCGCGGCGGCAGGCCCAGCAGGCGCGACAGCGGCGCTCCGAGGGCGCGCACCAGCGCCAGCGTCACGGGCACCCCCAGGAGGAAGTACCCGATGAACATGAGCGGCAGGCCGGTGGTCGCGTAGCCCCAGAAGATCACCTGCCCGTCGGTTGGGAGGCCCACGATGGCCAGCTGGGTCGCCAGCCCGCAGAGGCCCGCGATCGTGACCATGAGGAGCGTCCGCGGGCGTGGGGGCGCCGCGCGCGAGGCTAGACCGCGCAGCGGGGTCGCGCGCGCGGCGCACCACGCGGGCCAGCCCGCGCCGATCAGGCCCGAGACCAGGCAGCCGACCAGGGCCAGGGTGATCCCGCTCGCCGGGATCGCCAGGCTCGTGGCGAGCTGCTCGCGGAAGACCCACGCCAGCAGGGCGGCGAAGCCGATCCCCAGCGGCACGCCCGCGCCGGCGCCCATCGCGCCGACGATCGAACCGATCCACAGCTGGGCGCCCGCCAGCTGGGCCCGCGTCCCGCCGATGCAGCGCACGATCGCCAGCTCGCGCTGACGCTCCGTCACGCTCGTGGTCAGCCCGGTCATCACGATGAAGGCGGCCGACAGGAACGCCATCACGGAGGCCAGCACGAACCCGAGCTGGCTCGAGCGGACGTTCTCATCGAGCCCGGAGGTGACTCGCGCCGTGGTCTCGAGGATGAGGCCCGGGTCGGTGCTCGCGATCTCGCCGCGCCGGGCACGCACCAGCGCCTCGGCGTCCACTCCCCGGTTCAGCCGGATGTCGATCTGGGAGAGCCGCCCGGGTGCCTCGGCGACACGGGCGAGCCCCTCGACGGTCATGTAGCCCTGCGACCGTCCCGCCAGCGGGGGCGCCTCCGCGATGCCCACCACGGTCAGCCGATCGCCCTGCCGGAGCGCGGGGAGGTTGAGGGGGATCGGCACGCGGAAGTCGAAGAGCTGGCGCACGACCTCGACCGACTCTCCGACGCCCAGGCGCAGGCGTCCGTTGTGCGCCGCCGCCTCTTCCGGGCCGTCCACCCGCTCGGGCATCGGCCCGGAGGGGCCCTCGGTGGGCGCCGGACGCCCCCGGAGCTGCCAGCCGTCGGCGGGGCGGTCTCCGGCCGCCTGGCGCGGGAGCAGGTCGGCGGCCAGAAGCTCGTCGAGCACGATCTCGTCGGGCGCTTGCGCGCGACGCCCCTCGAGCAAGCGGGGCGCGGGGATGACCTCGGCGCCGGCGCGGGGCTCGGTCGAGGCCTGGCCCTTGAGCGTGAAGGTGAGGGGCGTCTCCCGGCGGACGAATCCACCCGCCGGATCGGGCCTCAGGACGGGCTTGACGATCGTGACGGCCAGGGACGCCTCGAGGCGCCCGTCGGCGCCGAACACCTCCGGCCACGCGCGGACCCGATCGAGCAGGGTCGAATCGAGGGTCCGGCCGCCGCCGGCCGGCTTGACCCGGGCGTCGGCCAGGCCGACGGTCTGATCCAGCTGCGCCGACAGGGTCGCGTTGATCGTGGCGATCGCGCAGGCGACGGTCACCACGAGGGCGCCCGAGAGCGCCACCGCGCCGATGAGCAGGGCCGACCGGCTACGCCGCCCGGACAAGCTGTTGGTAGCGAGACGCCACGCCGCCCGCATCCAGCCCCTCCGTCTCGATCTGGCCGGTCACCCGGCCATCGCTGAGCACGTACACGCGCCGGCAGTGCACGGCCGCGGCGGGCTCGTGGGTCACCATGACCACGCTCGTCCCGGTCCCATTGTTCTCCGGCCCGCCGGCGCGCGACAGATCGGCGAGGAGTCGCCACAGGCGCTCGCTGCTGGCCGTGTCGAGGTTGCCCGTGGGCTCATCGGCCAGCACCACCGGGGGCGCGTACAGCAGGGCCCGGGCGATGGCCACGCGCTGCTGCTCGCCCCCGGAGAGCGCATCGGGGCGGTGGCGGGCCCGGTCGGCGACGCCCAGACGAGCCAGCAGCTCCTCGCTCCGCGCGCGCAGCCGGCGGGGCTCATCCCCCGCCAGCACGCCAGGCAGCTCGACGTTCTCCCGGGCCGTGAGCGTCGGGATCAGGTTGAACTGCTGGAAAACCACGCCGATCCCGGTCCGTCGAAACGCCGTCGCCTCCCGCTCGTCGAGCGCGTGGATCGCGCGCCCCGCGATCTCGATGGTCCCCCGGTCCGGCCGATCCAGGGCCGCCAGCAGGTGCAGCAGCGTGGACTTCCCGCTCCCCGATTGACCCATGATCGCGTAGAACCCCGGCTCCTCGATCGACAGGTCCACGCCGCGCAAGGCCTGCACGGTCCGGTCGCCGAGCCGGTAGGCCTTGTGGACATCGGCACAGCGGATCAATCGGGGCTCCCGGGAGGGTCGGGGCGAACTCTAGCCGGGAGCGAGGCGAACGATCGGCGGGCATCGGGGCCGGTCCGACCAACGTGACATGGGAACGCCCTACCCCGGATGGGCCGCGTCGTAGCTCTTGGCGTCCATGCACTTGGCCAGGCCGGACTTGTCCGAGACCCGGAGCTTGAGCAGCCACCCCTTCCCGTACGGGTCCGAGTTGAGCAGGCCCGGGTCACCCTCGAGGTCGGGGTTGAGCTCGATCACCTCGCCCCCCGCGGCGCAGTACACGTCGCTGGTCGTCTTGACCGACTCCACCTCGCCCACGACGTCCCCGGGCTTGATCCGGGTCCCGCGGGGCTTCATCTGCACGTACGTGACATCGGTCAGGGAGTCGACGGCGAAACGCGTCAACCCGAGCGTCAGGACGTCCCCGTCGAGCTTGTGCCACTCGTGGGTGTCGGAGTAAACACGGTCGGTTGGGGCGGGCATGGCGGGGTTCTCGGGCTGTGGGGGTGAGGGGGCATCATGGTACCGGTCCGCCGCGGGTGGGCAACCCGACGGCGCCCCCCGCGGCCGATTGGCAAACCCCTAGCGGATCGTGTACAGTCGCGGCCCGCACGACCCCGCCCGCCGCTCCCCATGCTGCTGACGCTCACGGCCACATCGCTCCGCTCGATGCTCACGCCCGGGCGGGGCGCCAAGCCCGTGCTCACTCTGCCGGAACTGCCGGCCTTCACGAGGGAGCGGCTGGGCCTGCACGGTCTGAATCTGGGCACGCCGATGCTCGCGGGGCAGGGGCGAGCGGTTCTGGAGGCGATCCGGGATCGCGCCGACAAGGCCCGGTGCGCGGTGCTCGTGCTCATCGAGCCCGAGCCCCAGCCCCTGGGCGATCCTGCCGACCGTGTCGCTTCGGGCAGTCTCGAGCGCCTGGGCCGCGTCATCGAGGCCGCGCGCGTGCTGGGCTGCGGCTCCGTGGCGATCACGCCGGGCGGGCCGGACGATCCCGCGCACTTCGAGCGCACGGCCGAACGCCTGCGCCGCATCGTGGATCGGGCGGAGAAGCTGGAGATGAACCTGCTGATCGCGCCGGGGGAAGGGCTGACAGTCCAGCCCGAGCGTGTGACCGATCTGATCAAGAAGGTCGGTGGTTTTCGCCTCGGCACGTTTCCCGACTTCGAGGCGGCGTCCCGGTCGCCCGATCCCGCGGTCTACCTGAGGCGGCTCACCCCCTACGCGGCGGCCGTGTCCGCCTCGACGGTCGGCTTCGAACCGGAGGGTCGGAAGGGCAAGGGCCGGGCCCGAGCGCCCGGGGATTCCGAGGCGCTCGATGCTCCCGTCAGGCACGTCCCGTACGATGTCGGGATGATGGTCGATGCCGTCCAGGCGGTCGGCTACGACGCCACGCTGGCCGTGGACTACCGTGGCGAGGACGATCCGACCGTCGGGGTGGTTCGCAGCCGGCGGCTGCTCGAGCGTCTCCTCGGACAGGAGCCCACCGAGGAATGACGGCTCGGAGCCCGATCGCCGCCCCGTCCAGCACTCCGGGCCGAAGGGGGCACGACGCGTTGCGCCACGCCACCGAGGCCATCATCATCACGATCGACGGTCCGGCGGGCACCGGCAAGTCCTCCGTCGCGCGGGCGCTGGCCCGCCGGCTCGGCCTCGATTTTCTCGACACGGGTGCGATGTACCGGGCCGCCGCGGCGGTCGCGCTCGATCGCGGGCTGGATCTAGCGGACCAGCCGGGGGTGGTGCGCGCGGTGGAGGAGGCCGGCATCCGGTTCGATTGGTCCCTCGATCCCCCACGGGTCCTGGCCTTCGACCGACCGATGAACGGGCGCATCCGCGCGAGCGACGTGACGGCCGTCGTCTCGCGGGTGGCGGCGATCGCTCCCCTCCGACGCCACATGGTCGCCATGCAGCGGGCCATCGCCGCCCAGCATCCCCGCCTGGTCACCGAGGGCCGGGACCAGGGGAGCGTGGTCTTCCCGGACGCCCGCGTGAAGCTCTACCTCGATGCCGATCCGGCGGTACGCGCCCGGCGGCGACTCGAGCAGCTCCGCGCGGCCGGTGGAGGGGCGATCCCGGACCCGTCGGCCGTCCTGGCCGACATCGCCGAGCGGGACCGCCTCGACTCATCCCGCGCCGATGGGCCGCTCCGCTGTCCCGAGGATGCGATCCGCGTGGACACGACCTCGCTCTCGTTCGAGCAGGTGGTCTCTCGATTGGAGCAGATCGTTCGCGAGCGGGTAGGGCCGCTCTAGCGGTGCCCGACGATGCCAGCGCCCGAGGCTCCCGAGTCCGAACGTCCGCGCACCGAAGGGCCCGTTTCGCCGACAGGCTCCATCGCCTACCGGTTCGCCCGCTTCGTCCTCCGATTCCTGCTGGTGGTCCTGCTGCGACCCCGGCGGTACGGGGCCGAGGGGGTGCCCGCACGCGGGGCCCTTCTGATCGTGGCCAACCACCAGTCGCACCTGGATCCTCCCCTGATCGGCGGCTTCCTGACCCGCCGCGCCCTGAGCTTTCTCGCGCGCGAGGGCCTGTTCCGCCCCCGATGGTTCGGGCGCATGCTCCAGTCGTTCGATGCGATCCCCATCCGGGAAGGCGGGGGTGACGCCCGGGCGATCCGCGCCGTGCTCGAGCGTCTGCGCGAGGGCGGGGCCGTCGTGGTTTTTCCCGAGGGCAGCCGATCGCGCGACGGGAGCATGCGGGCGTTCCGGCGCGGCGTGGCCCTGATCGTCAAGCGATCGGCCTGCCCGGTCGTGCCCGTCGCGGTCGAGGGGTGCTACGACACCTGGCCTCGCACGCGGACCTGGCCCCGGGTGCTGGGGTGCCGCGTCGCCGTCATGTACGGCCCGCCGATCGGGCACGAGGAGCTCATGGCCCAGGGGGCGGAGGCGGGGCTCGCGCGTCTGGAGCGTGACATCGACGCGATGCGCCTGGTGCTCCGGGGCCGCCTCCGCGAGGCGACGCGCGGTCGTTTCCCCCCGCCGGGCCCCGGGGATGCGCCCGGACGACCGGCGGCGGACGTCAGCGCAGACGCCGGAGCGCGAGCACCGTGACATCGTCCTTGAGTTCGCCGGCCTGGAAGCGGTCCACCTCGCGCGCGGTCGACTCGCAAAGGTCGCGCGCGCCGCAGCCCCCGGCCGAGCCGAGCAGTTGCTCGAGACGCCCGACGCCGAAGAACTCGCCGTCCGCCGTCCGCGCCTCGGACACGCCGTCGGTGTAGAGCACGATGGCCTGCCCGGACTCGAGCCGGCCCTCGGCCTCCGGGAACCTCGCCTCGGGCATGACGCCCAGGAGCGGGCCGGTGACCTCGCCGAAGGGGCGGGCCACGCCGTTGAGCAGCAGCGGGCGAGGATGGCCGGCGTTGGCGTAACGCAGCCGGCCCGTCCGGGTCTCGTACAGGCCGAGGAACAGGGTCAGGAACATCGCCCGGTCGTTGTCGCGGGCCAGGATCGCGTTGGCGCGGTCGAGCAGCGCGCCCGGTCCGGCCGTTTCCGCGGCCAAGTTGCGCAGGAGCGTCAGGGCCGCCGCCATGTACATGGCCGCCGGGGCGCCCTTGCCGGAGACGTCCGCGATGGCGATGAGCAGGACGTCGTCGCTGATGAAGAAGAAATCAAAGAAATCGCCTCCGATGTGGCGGGCCGGCATGTTGACGGCGTGCAGATCGAACTCCGAGTGGTCCGGGAAGGGCGGGAACGTCCGGGGGAGCAGCGTTTGCTGGATCTCCCGGGCGACGCGGAGTTCACTCTCGACCGCGTGACGCGCGGCGGTCTCGCGGGTCAGCGCCTCGACGTGCCCCTTGAGCTGGGCCACCATGGCGTCGAACGTCCGGGCCAGGGCGCCGATCTCGTCGCGCGTGCGGACGCCGGCCGCGCTGGCGTCGAGGTTGCCCGTGCCCAGCTCGCGCACCGCGCCGGCCAGCCGGGCGATCGGCCGGGTGATCCACCCGGAGACCAGGATGAGCACACCGGTGATGGTGCCCACGCCCGCCACGGCCAGGAGCAGCCGGCGGTTGAGCTCGGCCGCCACGGGCGCCATCACCTCCGCCTTGGGCATGACCTTCCCGAAGGCCCAGCCGGTGGAGGGGATAGGGGCATAGGCCACGAGCGAGGGCCCCGCGGGGTCGAGACCCTCGAGCATCCGCACGCCCTGGCCGCCGGCCATCATCTCGCGCGCCAGGATGGAGATCCCCGGGAGCCCCGCCGCGTCCGCGTAGTCGAAGATGCTCTGGATCGTTGTTCCCTCCAGCAGCAGCGGGTGGGAGACGATGTTCCCCCGGCGTGAGAGCACCACGACGTCCCGCCCGAGCAGCGGATCGTCCAGCACGAGGCGTTGGACCGCCGCCAGGGGCACGTCGATCGTGACCACGCCCGCGGGCACATCGTCGCGGAGAAAGGGCGCCGAGTAGGTGCACATGACGATGTTCCCCGCGCCATCGTCGAAGTACGGCTCGGTCCAGTCCGCCCGCCCGGTGCTGCGCGGCGCCGCGAACCACTCCCACGTCGTGTAGTCGTACACCCCCGCGATGTCCAGGCGGCGCACGCCGTTGCCCTCGCGGCACACGTACGGGGCCAGGCGCGCCCGCCCGCGCGGGTCGGCGCCGGGGTCGAACGCCACGCACGAGCCGTACACCAGCGGGTGGAGTCCGACGTTCGCCGCCGCCAGCTCGTAGAGGTCCTCGTCGGTCAGGTCCGGGTGCAGCGTGACGAACTGGGCCGCCGACCGGGCGATCTGCGCCACGGTCTCGAAGAGCCCGTCGAGGCGCGCCGCCGCCAGGCCCGCACGCTCGCTCAGGCTCGCCTCGGTCCGGCGTCGGGCGGCCTCCATGAGGCGCGGCTGGTTGAACGCCACCACCAGCCCGAAGACCGCCAGGAGCGGCAGGATGGTGGCCAGCAGGAGTTTGACGCGGATCGGCAGGGTGAGTCGCACGCGGCTTCCAGCGTACCACCGACAATCCCCGCGCGCCGGTTCAGGCCAGTCGGCCCAACGCCGCGACGCGGGCCTCGGTCGGAGGGTGGGTCGCGAACAGACGCAGGACCGGATTGCCCGTGAGGGGCTCCATGATGAACAGGTTGTTCATGGCCGGGTTGGGCTGGTGGAGCGGGATGCGCCGGGCGTAGGCGTCCAGCCGCAGAAGGGCGGAGGCCAGGCCGTGCGGCGATCCCGCGATCCGGGCCCCGTCGGCGTCCGCCACGAACTCGCGCGACCGGCTGATCGCCGCCTTGATGATCGCCGCGCCCAGCGCGGCGATCACGACCGCCAGCATCGCCACCAGCGGGTTGGTTCCCTGCCGGCCGGAGCCTCCCAGCAGGAACCCCCACTGGGCGAGCGTCGCCAGCACGCCCGAGGCGGTCGCGGCGATGCACGACGTGAGCGTGTCCCGGTTCTTGATGTGGGCCAGCTCGTGCGCGATGACCCCCTCGAGCTCCTGGGGCGAGAGCAGGTTGACGGCGCCCTGCGTGAGCGCCACCGCCGCGTGCCTCGGCGATCGGCCCGTCGCGAACGCGTTGGGCGCATCGTGGGGGCAGAGGTAGACGCGCGGCATCGGCAGTCCGGCCCGCCGGCGCAGCGAATCGACCATGCGGTACAGGTCGCCCCCGGTCCGTTCATCGATCTCCCGCCCGTGCATGGCCGCGATCGCGATCCGGTCGGAGAAGAACCACATCCCCACGTTCATCGCGATGGCGATGAAGAGGAAGGGCAGGAGGAACTGCTGCCCGAGCAGGCCGCCGACGGCCACGACGATGCCCGTCAGCACTCCCATGAGCACGACCGTCTTCAGGTTGTTGACCAGCGCGGTCATCTGGGCCTCCTTCCCTGGGGGCTCGTTCGCCCGTGCCTTGTTCCGGATTCCTCACTCCCGATTGGAGCACGGACCCGGGCGGGGTCTTGCTCTGCATACGCCGTGCCCGGACGGGGGTTCGGCGTCCCCCGCCGGCCGGACGCCATCGAGGAACCGTCGTACCCGCTGCTGCCAGATTGGCAGGACCGCCCTTCCCCGCGGGACAAGGCCGCAGCCGACGGGGTTTCCCGCGCCCGGCCCTACACTCGTCCGTCGGCCATGCTCGCCCCCAGCCCCACCCCACGGCCCCTCACGATCGACGACCTGCTGGGCCCGGCGCTCATCGCCAGGCTGGATCGGTTCGACCTGCTCTCGCGCAAGGTCTTCGCCGGGAAGCTCCCGGGGGAGCGCCGTTCCAAGCGGCGCGGCCACTCCGTCGAGTTCGACGACTACCGGAGCTACGTGCCGGGCGACGACCTCCGGCGCATCGACTGGAACGTCTTCGCGCGCTTCGACCGGTTCTTCGTCAAGCTCTTCCGCGAGGAAGAGGACCTGGCGCTCCACCTCGTCATCGACGCCTCACCCTCGATGGACGCGGGCGACCCGAGCAAGCTGGTCCTGGCCCAGCGCCTGGCCATGGCCCTCGGGTACATCGGGCTGGTCAACCAGAATCGCGTAATCGCCAGCGTGATCGGCTTCCGGGGTGCCGCCGGGCCGCTGGTGCGCCAGCTCACGCCCCTGCGCGGGCGCCGCGGCGTCAAGCGGCTGGCCGATTTCATCCTGCGCCTCGGGCGCGTGTCGGCGGACGAGGCGCCGGGCGCGACCGGCGAGTCCGTGGACGCGACCGGGCGAACGCCCCCCTCGCTCAACCGCGCCCTGCGCCAGATCGCCCTGGGCCGGTCGGGCAAGGGTGTCCTCGTGCTGCTCTCCGACTTCCTCGTGCGCGAGGACATCCGCGAGGGGCTCAACTACCTCGCCGCGGGCCGGGGCGTCGGAGGTTTCGACACCTACTGCCTCCAGGTCCTCTCGCCCGGAGAGCTCGAGCCCGAGCGCGAGGCCGACAGCGCCGGAGCCCGCGTCGTGGGCGACCTCCGCCTCATGGATGTCGAGAGCGGCGCCTCCACCGAGGTGACCATCTCGGCGGCGCTCCTGCGAACCTACAAGCGCCGGCTGGAGGAGCTGACAGCCGGCCTGCACGGCGCGTGCGCGGCCCGCGCCATGGCCCACGCCATCGTGCGCTCGGACGCCGACGTGGGCCTGATGATGGGCGACTACCTGCGACGGCGCGGCCTGGTGGGATGAGCGGCCCGAGGTCCCCGGGGCCGGCGCGCTCAGGACTCGATCCGGACCGGCTGGCCGAGCTTCCGTCCCAGCGCCCGCAGGTACCGCTCGATGGTCGCGGCGTGGCCCATCGTCCGGGCCACGTACCGGAAGGCCCCGGGCCCGATGAACCCGTCCTCCGTGATGCGCACGCGGCACCCCGCGTCCTCCGGCGTGATCTCGTAGGTCCACGCGCCCCCGAACGGGAGCCCATCGTCGGCGATCCGAGTGACCATGCGCCCCGGCGGCTCGAAGGTCTCCACCACCATCGTCATCGCCTCGCCCCAGCCGCCCTTCTCGCTCCAGACCGCGCACCCGTCGCGATCCGGAAGACGCTCCATCCCCCGGACGCCGGGGCGCCAGGCGGGGTGCGACGCGAAGTCGGTGATGATGGCCCAGACGGCCTCCGGGGCGGCGGCCAACCGCACCGAGCGGGTCGCGCTGTGTGTCCGGGGCATCAGGGCGCCCGCGATGACGACGAACGCGATGGCGGCCAGCAGGCCGACGGCGAGGGGGGCCAGGATCAGGAGCCACTTCATGGCGGGGGGTTCCCAGGAGGCGCCGGGGCGGGGGCGACCCGCTGCGGATCGGGAAAGTCCCGGTACAGCGCCGACCGGAAGTCCGTGATCATCGAGTACACGGGGGCGTGCAGGCGCTCGATCTCGCCCTCGCGCGTCGCGACGATGGAGAACGCCCGGTCCAGCTGGGCCAGGTCGCGCGTCGCGATGGAGATGTGGAACTCGCCGAGTTCCGGCGGCCCGAAGCCCAGCTTGCGGCGCCGGAGCGTCCAGCCCTCGATGCGCCCCTGGGCCTTCAGGTGCCCCAGGTACGCGTCCACCGCCCGGCAGAACTGCACATCCGTGCGCGAGTCCCGGAGGTTGCACCAGATCTCGTAGTGGTCCATGCGGACAGTCCCCGGGCGGCGCCCCTAGGCCGGCGTCGGGCGAGGGCCCGTGAGCCGGGCGTGCAGCTCGTCGTCGATGCCCAGGAACTCCCGCATGTGGGCGTCGTAGACCTCCTCGTCCTGCTCGCGGGAGAGGTCCAGGCGAAGCTCGTTGATCACCTTGGTGCCCTGCGCGATCCAGGCGTTGAACGTCTCCTGCGAGATGTTCGCCGCGATCCACTCCCCGACCGGTCCGCGGAACGGCGCCCGCGCCATCCTCGTTCCCGGCCGTCCCGTGCGCTGGCACACGAACGAGCCGCCCGGGCCGGGCGCCTCGGGCGAGGCCGCTCCCGCGGTCACGGGGATCGGCCGACCCAGCGCAACGAGCAGATCCCCCATCGCCCGCATCGGCATCCGATCCCCTCGCGCGGCCGCGGCCCGATACCCCTCGGTCAACACCTCCGCGGCCCGATCCGCTTGCCCCGCCTCCTTGAACGAGGCCCCCGCCATCTGGTACGCCTTGGTCATCGCCGGGTTGATCGTGTAGCACCGGACGAAGGCCTGCGCGGCCTCGGCGTGACGCCCGGCGTCGCGATACGCCCCGCCCAGGCTGAACCAGGCCATGTCGTTGTTGGGGTCGGCCTCGGGCCGGACCATCGTCTCGAACTGGCGGATGCGGGCTTCGGGATCCATGGCCGATCATATGGGCACAGGGGCCACGCCCGGCGCGCTTGCACCCCGGCCCCGTTGTGGGATCATGACGCCATGGGACCGGGCCGGGCCACTTCCCATGTCGAGGACTCGCGTCCGGCCGAGCGCGCCTGGCTCGCCGCGGCCCTGCTCCTGATCCCCTCGATTGTCTTCCTCCAGCAGTTCGCCCGGGGCTTGCGCGAGGCCACGCTCGATCGGGCCCCCGCATCGCGCATCGCCAGCGAGCGTGTCGATGACCCCGGGGTCTCCGAGCTCACCGTCACCGCCAAGCTCGCCGCGAAGTCGGCCTACCTGGATGGCGAGGCGGGGGCCTCCGAGGCCCTGGACCGCCTGGAGTCCATGGCCGAGATCGACCGGATCGCCGTGACCCGGGTCGACCGCACCCGCGCCGCCATCGTGGCCGGGGTCCTCCTCGGCCCCGAGGAGGCCGCGCGCCGTCTCTCCGCGCTCGCGGCGGAGGCCGAGACCGACGGGGACCTCGCCCGTGAGCTGCACTGGCTGCGCCTGCTCTACACCCAGGGTCGCGGCGCGATGCCCGACGAGGCCCAGGACTCGCTGGTCTCTCGCCACGGATGGTTCGGGCGCCTCGCGCTGTCGCGCGACATGGGACGCGGGAGTCCCTACCGCGAGGCCCTCCTCGGCGGGCTGGATCGCGTGGCCCGATTGGCCCTGTGGTTGGTCGCGGGCGCCCTGCTCGCGCTCGTCGTCGGCCTGTTCGCGCTGGGCGCGCTCGTCTCGGGATGGCGCAAGGGGCTGCTCATCGAGGGATTCGAGCCCGGCCCCGGCCGGCCCATCCACCTCGAGACGTTCGTCGTCTTCCTCGGCGGGTTCGTGATCGTGCTGGGGCTCTCCCTGGTGCCTTTCGGCCTCGGCGTCGAGGCCTCCGGCGGGGCCCTGGTGTTCGAGGAGTTCCTGCTCTGGACGCTCGTCGGCATCCTGGCCTGGCCGGTCATCCGGCGGGTCGAGTGGCCCCGCTTCGCCGCGCAGGTCGGCCTGACCCGCGGCGAGGGGATCACCCGCGAAGTCGTGTGCGGCCTCCTGGGCTTCGTCGCCGGTCTGCCCCTGCTCGTCATCGCCGCGATCGCGGCGGGATGGCTGGAATCCGCCATCGCCGATGAGGCCGGCGCCGAGGCCGGCCCCTACCCGCTCTTCAACCCCTCCGAGGTCGGAAGCTGGGTGCTCGTGCTGCTGGGGACCGTTTCGGCCGTCGTGTGGGCCCCCCTGGTCGAAGAGTTCGCCTTCCGCGGGGCCCTGTACCGCTGGGTGCGCGGGCGGGCCAGCGTGTGGGTGGCCCTCCCCGCCACCGCCGCCATCTTCGGTCTCATCCACCCCTACACCCCCGCGGGGTGGATCCCCGTCGCGGCCGCGGGCCTGACCTTCGGCGCCCTGCGCGAGTGGCGCGGCTCGCTCATCGCCCCGATGACCGCCCACTTCCTCCACAACGGCCTCATCTCCTTCGTCACCATCGGCTACCTGCTGGCCCTCGGGGACTAGCCATCGGGCCCGGCGAGGGTCGGGCACGCTGGTGCCGGCCGGGCGCCACGGCTACCTTTGTGCGGCGTGCAAGGCCAACCCCCGCCTCCCGATCCCCCCCTCAAGCCGCTCGCCGTCGATCTCGCCGGCCTCCGCCTGCGCA
Organism: uncultured Phycisphaeraceae bacterium; assembly: GCA_964459825.1. Lineage (GTDB taxonomy): Bacteria > Planctomycetota > Phycisphaerae > Phycisphaerales > UBA1924 > CAYWOF01. Next base: position 18,403 of record CAYWOF010000008.1, read on the forward strand.
ACCCCGTCATTCTCGCCGCCGGCACCTGCGGCTATCTCGACGAGATGGCCGACGTGCTCGACCTCTCGCGCGTCGGCGCGATGGTCACCAAGTCCATCACGGCCCAACCCCGCGAGGGGAACCCCACCTGGCGGATCGTCGAATGCCGCGGCGCCACGGGGGGGATGCTCAACGCCATCGGCCTGGCCAACGTCGGGATCGACCACTTCGCCGAGCACTTCGCGCCGCGGATCGCGTCCGTGCCGTGCCCAGTGATCGGGTCGATCGCGGGATTCAGCGTGGAGGACTACGTCCGCGTCGCCGCCGTGATGGACGACATCGAGTCCCTGGCCGCCGTCGAGATCAACGTCTCCTGCCCCAACGTCCGCGGCGGGACGGAGTTCGGGGCCGATCCCATTGCCCTGGCCGAGCTGGTCGCGGCCGTCCGTCCCGTCCTCTCCCGCAAGATCATGATCGTCAAGCTCAGCCCGATCGCGGTGGGGCACCCGTCGATCGTGGAGGTGGCGCGGGCGGCTTGTGGTGCAGGCTTCCAGCCCGCACAGGATTCCCCTCGCTCACGTCGGGGCGCCGACATCCTCTCCATCGCCAACACGATCCCCGCCATGGCCATCGATGTCGAGACGCGCCGGCCGCGCCTGGCGAACACTACCGGCGGGCTCTCCGGTCCCGCCATCCACCCCATCGCGGTCCGGCTCGTCCACGAGGTCTACCGGGGCGTGGCGAAGGAGGCCGGCGTCCCCATCATCGGGATCGGCGGGGTACTGACGTGGCGCGACGCGGCGGAGTTCATCCTCGCCGGCGCGAGCGCGATCCAGATGGGCACGGCGCTCTTCGTCGATCCCCGAAGCCCGATGCGCGTGGCAAGGGGCTTAGCGAAATGGGCGCACTCACACGGATGGGACCGCCTCGGGGAGGGAGTTGGGTCCGAATTGCTTGAGTAGCCGCTGGGAGAATACACTGTCACGCGGGAGGAGCCATGATTCGTCCAATGGTCGGGGGCTGCGTCGCGTGCCTAGGGGTGGTCTTGGCTGTCGAGGCCGGCGCGCAAGCCGTGAATCCACCAGTCGGGCCACACTCACGCGCAGTGACTCTCCCGGAACTCATCAGACGGATCAAGCCCGGCGTAGCGACCGTATTGGTCTACGACCTCACCGACACGGTAATCGCCCAAGGGACTGGCTTTTTCATCGGCCCAGGACAACTTGTCACCAACGCCCATGTGATCGAGGGTGCACACCGGGCTGAATTGAAGATCGCCTCCGGGCGCACCCTTCGCGTCGCAGGGGTGCTGGCTGAAGACCTGACTTACGACCTCTCGATTCTCGGGAGCGACGTGGGAGGGCAGGACGCTTCCGTACTAGACCTCGCGCCGCCGAATCACGTGGTCGCCCAGGGCGACCGTGTCTACGTCTTGGGTAGTCCTCACGGGCTGGAGTTCACGCTCTCCGAAGGTCTGGTTTCGGCAGTGCGGGAGGCGCCAGGCGTGGGCGTGGTTCTGCAGATCAGCGCGCCGGTGTCTCCCGGCTCCAGCGGCAGTCCTGTCTTCGATGCAAACGGGCTAGTGGTCGGGCTTGTGAGAGCGCAGGTTATCGACGGACAAGCTCTCAACTTTGCAGTGCCCGTAGATCGAGTCCGGACCCTGACACCTGGTCTTCCTCGTGCGTTTCGTACGGCGCCCCCAATTCCCGCGAAAGGGAGATTCGAGCGACTGGCACCCCCTGCAGCCGAGACTCGCAGGAGGCTCTTGGCTGACCTGCGCCGCGCCGCGGAGCATGATCCGGCAGACGCAAGTTTTCCCTTCGCGATTGGCTTCGTTCTCATGGTGGAAGAGCGATGGATGGAAGCTCTGGAGGCGTATCGGCAGGCGGTCCGTCTGGATCCCGGCATGGCCGAAGCCCGTCATGGCCTCGGCGAGGTTCTCGGGGCGCTGGGTCGATGGGTTGAGGCCGCGCAGGAGTTCAAGGAAGCAATCCGTCTAAAGCCGGATTGGGCGGAGGCTCATGAAGACGCTGGCGAAGCGTTTTCTGAACTTCGTCAATGGGCCGAAGCAGCGCAGGCATTCAACGAGAGCCTCCGTTTGAAGCCTGATACCGCCTCAGCCCACTATCGCCTTGGCACCGTATACACGCGGATGGGCCTGCTGCAGAGGGTGTCCCGCCCGTAGTGGGAAGTTGAGCCCCGCCGCGTGAGCGGGGAGGA
>CAYWOF010000009.1:0-20585 GCA_964459825.1 uncultured Phycisphaeraceae bacterium
AGGAACTTCGTCGCGCCCGTGGTTCCCGTCCCTCGGATCGGGCGCCGGCCGGGTGCAGCGCCACGCCCGACTCCGCGGGCGCCGACCCGGAGACCGGCGGCGCGGTCCGGCTCCGCCGATCCGACCAGACCGTCAAGGTCAACACCTCGCGGATGGACAATCTGGTCACGATGGTCGGCGAGCTGGTCATCGCGCAGCAAATGGTCGTCCAGGACGTCGCGGGGTTCACGGGGATGGCCGGCATGGGGCAGCGGGTGCAGCGCACGCTCAGCCACATGGGCAAGATGATCCGTGACCTCCAGGAAGTCTCCATGTCGCTCCGGATGGTGAACCTGAAGAGCACCTTCCAGAAGATGACGCGCCTCGTGCGGGACGTCTCGCAGAAGGCCGGCAAGCGGATCGACGTCGTGATCGAGGGGGAGGAGGTCGAGCTCGACCGCAACGTGGTCGAGGCCATCACCGATCCGCTGGTGCACATGATCCGCAACTCCTGCGATCACGGCGTGGAAGGGGAGGACGAGCGCCGGGCGGCCGGCAAGCCCCCGGTCGGGCAGGTCACGCTCCGAGCCTACCACGCCGGCGGATCGATCGTGATCGAGATCGGCGACGACGGGCGGGGGCTGCGCCGCGAGAAGCTGCTGGCCAAGGCCAGGTCCAAGGGGATCCTGCCGCCGGACGCCGACGAGGCGTCCATGCCCGACAGCGAGGTCTTCGCGCTCATCTTCCTGCCCGGGTTCTCCACGGCCGAGAAGGTCACCGACATCTCCGGCCGGGGCGTGGGGATGGACGTGGTGCGTCGGAACATCGAGGCCCTGCGCGGCAAGATCGAGATCCGCTCGACGCCCGGGAAGGGAACGACCTTCCTGCTCCGGCTCCCGCTGACCATGGCGATCATCGACGGGATGGTCGTCCGCGTCGGGAAGCAGCGGTACGTCCTGCCGACCCTCTCGATCCAGCAGAGCTTCCGCCCCAGGGAGGCGGACATCAAGACCGCCGTGGGCGTGGGGGAGATGGTCAAGGTCCGCGGCTCGATGCTGCCGATCTACCGGCTCAACCGCGTCCTGGAGCTGGACGAGGGGCTGGATCGGATCGCCGATGCGCTCCTGATCGTGATGGAGGCCGACGATGCGCGGTTCTGCCTGATGGTGGACGAGATCCTGGGGCAGCATCAGGTCGTGATCAAGACGCTGACCCAGACGGGCCAGCAGCTCCGGGGGGTGTCGGGCGGGGCCATCCTGGGCGACGGCCGCGTGGCCCTGATCCTGGACGTGGCCCAGGTGGTGTCCCTCGCACGGGAGGGCTCGGGCGGTCCGATCCGAGAGCGCCGGATCGGCGGCGAGATCGCCGCTCTCAGCGCGGCGGCATGACGAACCCCAAGGAGTCTGACCATGACGGCGACCATGACCAAGGCAGCGGTGGGTTCCAAGTCCAAGGCGGTCGACGCCTCCGGCCCGGCGCAGAAGCTCCTCTCGTTCGGGCTCGGCAGGGAGGAGTACGGCCTGGACATCCTGGCCGTGCGCGAGATCATCGGGCTGATCGACATCACCCCCCTCCCGCGCACGCCGGAGTATGTCAAGGGTGTCATCAACCTCCGGGGCAAGATCATCCCCGTGATCGAGCTGCGGACGCGCTTCGGGATGCCCTCCGTGAAGTACACCGAGGAGACCTGCATCATCGTGGTGGATGTGCCCACCGAGGGCGAGGCCGAGTCCCGCCTGATGGGGGTGGTCGTGGACACGGTGCGCGAGGTGCTGGACATTCCCACCACCGCGATCGAACCCCCGCCCGAGTTCGGGTGCAGCATCCCAATGGATTACATCACCGGCATCGGCAAGGTGAAGGACAAGGTGGTCGTGATGCTGGACACGACGAAGGTGATGAACCCCGCCGACGCCGGGGCGCTCGCCTCCGCGCTCAAGCCGGAGATCGCCTCGGCCGCCGCGGCCTGACCGGCCCTCGTTCCCGCACGCCCCGGGAGGGCCCCATGCCCTACCGCCGATACCCGCGCCCCGACGCCGGCCCGAAGGAGAACTCCGTGGACACGCCCGCCATCGCTCGGATCCGCGCATCGTTCCAGCTGCTGGCCCCCCGTGGGCCGGAACTCGTCGACACGTTCTACGACCTCCTCTTCGCCGCCGAGCCGGGCCTGCGCCGGCTCTTCCCACCGAACCTGGTGGACCAGAAGGGGCACCTGCTCGCGGCCGTGGGCCTGGTGGTCAAGCACGCCGGCAATCTCGGTGCGTTGGAGGGCCCTCTGATGGACATGGGTGAGCGCCATGTCCGTTATGGCGCCACGCCCGAGCACTATCCGGTGGTCCGCGACACCATGCTGAGGGCGCTGGCCACGACCGCGGGCTCCGGGTGGAACACGCAGCTGGCCGCGGACTGGGGCGAAGCCCTGGACGCGGTGGCCGCTCTCATGCTCAGGGGCGCCGGACGGGCGGGTCTCCGCGCCGCGGCCTGAGCGCACGCCCCGATACGCGGCCTGCGTTCTGGTTCTGGTCGGGAACGCTCGGACCCTCGGTGCGAGGAGCATCCAACCAGGAAGCGGCCGCGGACCAGGACACGAGCTCGCGGCGGCCTGCATTGTGGTAGCTTTTGTCCTGTTTCTCGGAGGACCGTATGGCAACGAAGGCCGGCCCAGGACGTTCCGAGTCTCCGACCAGACCCGGCCCCGGCAGCGCCTCGGCCGGCGCGGTGCGCTCCTCGCGTCCCGAGGTGGTGTCGGCGCGGTTCACGGTGACGGAGTTTGCCACTCCCGCCGTCCGGGATGCGCTCGTGCTGGGCAAGCGCTCGCCGATCGGGTGCATCGCCCTGCGCAAGGCCCTCGGCCTGCTCCAGACCTCACCCTTCGCCCACATCGAGTTTGAGGACGATGTGATCAGCGACATCATCGCCCGCGAGTCGATCGTGCGGATCATCGGGCGCGACCGGCTCATCGCGCTGACCCGCGAGCACGTCAAGCCGCTGATGACCGATCAGGACATCCTGCACATGGACATCGAGGCCCGGCTGCACCTGGAGGTGGAGGCCTGACGATCGTCGCGCCTCTCCGGCTGCCCGGAGTCTGGTAGAGTGCGAGCGCATGCAACCGGCCAGTGTCAAGGATGCCCTCAGCGATCGAGTTCCCATCGTCGGGTCCGACCTCCATCCGGCCGAGGTCTTCGGCTCCACGACTGGCGACATCGACCGGAGGACCACGCACCTGGCGGTCTTCGATGGGGGACGCTTCTGCGGGCTTGTTGGCATCCGGGAGCTGACGGAGTACCCCAAGGGCTGGATCTTCGGTGACCTGGCCGCCCGGGGAAGCACGCTCCGCGTCGACGTTCGGATGCCGGTGGAGGGGGCCATCGCGGCCCTGGAGCGTGCCGGCAAGGAGGCCGCCGCGGTCCTCGACGAGAGAGGATCCTACCTGGGCGCGGTGACGCTCGACGATCTCAGGCGCCGCCTGGCCGAGGAGCGGGCGGCGGACGCAACGCTCAGCCGCGACAGCGTGCTGACCGCGCTCAGGACGAGCGTCATCATCACCGCGACGGATGTGAACGGCACCATCGTGCGGGTGAGCGAGCCGATCTGCGCGATCAGCGGGTACACGCGCGATGAGCTGATCGGCGCCAACCACCGTCTCCTCAACTCCGGGCACCACCCGAGGGAGTTCTGGGCCCAGATGTGGGGGACGATCACGCGCGGGGGAACGTGGCGCAACGAGGTGTGCAACCGGGCGAAGGACGGCTCGCTGCACTGGGTGGATACGACCATCGCGCCGGTGCGCGACGAGGCGGGCGGCATCATCGGCTACATCGCCGCACGCGTCGACATCACCGAGCGCAAGCGGGCGGAGGCGGCCCTGCGCGAGAGCGAGGCGAGGTTCGCCTCGGCGTTCCACGGCAACGGCGTGGCCATGGGTATCCGGCGCCTGCGCGACGGCGTGCTCATCGACGCGAACGAGGGGCTGGCGCGCCTGCTGGGCCGCCCGCGCGAGGGTCTGATCGGGTCCCGCGCAGAGGAGATGGGGCTCAACGTTGAGGGCGCCCGGCAGGCCGAGCTGCTCGCGGTGGAGACGTCCCGCGTGCCGGTCATGGACGTCGAGGCGCAGGTCCGGGACGCCCACGGAGACCTCCGCGAGGTGATCCTCTCCGTGTCGTGCATCACCGTCGGGGGTGAGGACTGCGCCCTGATGAGTTTCGTGGACATCACGGCACGCCGGCGCGCCGAGCGGGCGCTGACCCGCAACGAGGAACGCCTCAGGCTGGTTCTGGACGCCACGGCCGACGGCGTCTGGGATTGGAACATCGCCACCGGCGAGGTCTACTACAGCCCGCGCTGGTGCCGCATGCTGGGATACGGGCCGGAGGAGGTTCCCGGGCGGATCGACTTCCTCTTCTCGATCGTCCACCCCGACGATGCGGACCTCGTCGGGCGCGTGCTGGACCGGGAGCTGGGGGGGAGCCCGCCGACGGAGGTGTGCGAGGCTCGGCTGCGGTGCCGATCCGGCGAGTATCTCTGGGTCTACGACCGCAGCAAGGTGGTCGCGCGCGACAGCGCGGGCCGTCCGACGCGGCTGGTGGGAGCGACCACGGACATCAGCGAGCGCAGGATGGCGGAGGAAGCGGTGCGGGCCTCGGAGCGCCACCTCCAGCGCGTGCTCACGAACGTCCACGACGCGGTGATCGTGGACGACGTGGACGGGCGACTGGTCTACGCGAACCGGGGGTTCTTCCAGCTCTTCGGCCTCTCCGACCGGGACGCGCGATCGGTCGTCCTCGAGGACTACGTCTCCCCGGAGTGGCGTGAGGAACTTCGGGATCGACACGCTCGACGGGTCCGCGGCGAACCGGTGCCCGACCGGTTTGAGTATCAAGGGCTGAGAGCCGACGGCACGCGGGTCTGGCTGGAGACCCGGGTCATTCCCGTGGTCGAGCACGGGCGGATCGTCGGCACGCAGTCCGCCATCCGGGATATCTCGGAGCGCAAGCGCGCGGAGGCGGCGATCGAGCAGTCCAGGGCCCAGACGATCGCCAACGCGAGGCGCTTGCGCGACATGATCGATGGGTGCTTCGGGTTCATCGGGCTCTACGACCTCGAGGGCACGCTCATCGAGGCCAATCGGGCGCCCCTGGAAGCGGGCGGGCTGACCCGCGACGAGGTGATCGGTCGGCCCTTCTGGGACACATACTGGTGGTCGTTCTCCCCCGAGGTTCAGGCCACCCTGCGCGACGCCCTGCGCCGAGCGGCGGCCGGTGAGACCGTCCGCTACGAGACGCCCGTCCGGGTCAGGAACGACGGGCGGATCGTCATCGACGTGACCTTCGGACCACTCCACGACCCGCAGGGCGCCGTGACGGGCATCGTCGGATTCGGCGTCGACGTCACCGATCGCAAGCGGTCCGAGTCGGCCCTGCTCGCCGAGCAGGCCTTCACCAACGCCGTCCTCGAGAACGCGGGCGCCCTCGTGGTCGTTCTCGACGCCGAGGGGCGCATCCGGCGATACAGCCGCGAGGCCGAGCGGGTGAGCGGCTATTCGTTCGCCGAGGTCGAGGGCAGGTTCCCGTGGGAGATCCTCCTGCCGCCGGAGCAGGCCGAGGCGGTCCGCGTCGAGGCCTTCGAGGCGGCCATGCGCGGCCCGGGTGACGGCGCCACCACCCACTACACGAACGAGTGGGTCACCCGCGACGGTCGGCGGCGCCTCCTCGAATGGAGGAACACCCGGCTGCACGGCCCCGACGGCGAGCCGCTGTTCATGGTCTCGATCGGGATCGATGTCACCGATCGCAGATCGGCGGAGAGCGCCCTGCGCGAGAGCGAGGCCCGCTTCCGCACGATATTCGAGGCCGACCCCGAGTGCATCAAGCTGGTGGACGCCGAGTGCCGCCTGATCGACATGAACCCCGCCGGGCTGGCGCTCATCGAGGCGGACTCGATCGATCAGGTGCGCGGGATGAGCGTAACCAGCGTGGTGGTGCCCGAGCACCGCGAGCGGTTCCGCTCGAGCGCCGCCGAGGTCTTCGGGACCGGCGGGCCGCGCGTGGACACCTTCGAGATCCTCGGGCTGCGCGGAACGCGGCGCTGGATGGAGCAGCACGCCGTGGGCCTGCGCGACCCGGACGATCCGACCCGAGTGGTCCGGATGCTGGCCGTGACGCGGGACATCACCGGGAGAGTCCGGGCGGAAGAGACCATCCGCCAGAGCCAGGACCGACTGCTGGAGGCGCAGCGAGTCGCGCGGATCGGCAGCTGGGAGCTGGACATCCCCACCGGGGCCCTGACCTGGTCCGACACCATCTACGAGATCTTCGAGATCGACCGAACGAGGTTCGGGGCGACTTACGAGGCGTTCCTGGACGCCATCCACCCCGACGATCGCGACATGGTGCACGGAGCGTACACGACCTCCGTGCGGAACCGAACGCCGTACGACATCGTCCACCGCCTGCGGATGCCCGACGGCCGGGTCAAGCACGTGCACGAGCGGTGCGCGACGTACTCCGACGAGCACGGATCGCCCCGCCGATCCGTCGGAACCGTCCAGGACATCACGGAGCGTGTGCAGGCCGAGGCGCAGCTCAACGAGGCCTCTCGCCGTGAGGCGCTGGCGATCCTGACCGGCGGCATCGCGCACGAGTTCAACAGCGTGCTCCTGGCCGCCAGCACCCACCTGCACGGATCGTCCGCGGCGGCGGAGGCGTCCGTCGCCAAGGCGGCGGCCCTGATCCAGCAGGCCCAGTCCCTCTCGGCCTCGTTGCTGGAGCTGTTCGCGGCGGGTGAGGAGGAGGAGAGGGCGACGCCGCACCCGCTCGCCGTCGGGACCTGGCTGCCGCGCTGCGCCCGCCAGCTCGCGGACGTGCTCCCCCGGGGCGCGCGGCTGGCGCTGGGCTCGATACCAGAGGACCTGAGCGCCCGGGCGGACCCGCTCGCGCTGGAGCAGGTCCTGCGGATCCTCATGACCAACGCCGTCGATGCGACCGCCGGATGCGGCGAGATCCGGGTGCGGGCGACATCGGTTCTGGAGCGCAAGGCCGACGGCCCCGTCCCCGGCGTGGAGATTCGCGTCAGCGACGACGGACCGGGCGTTCCCGAGCGCGACCGCGACCGCGTGTTCGAGCCGTTCTTCACGACCAAGTCCCGCGCCCGGCGATCGGGGCTCGGCCTCGCCATCGCCTCCCGCCTCATCGAGCAGCAGGGCGGCGCGCTGGCCTTCGAACCCAACGAACCACGAGGATCGACCTTCGTCATCCGCCTGCGCGCCGGGGCGACATCGGGCGCCGCCCCGGCCGCCGAACGGGACCCCACGCCATGAGCACCACGATCGTCATCGCGGACGACCATGAGATCCTGCGGGAAGCGCTCTCGGGGCCGGCCGCGACCAAGGCCGGCTTCCAGGTCGTCGGCAGCGTGGGAGATGCCCAGAGCGCGGTGAACGCGTGTCGTACCAGGCGCCCCGATCTGCTCCTGCTCGATATCGAGATGCCGGGGCGCGACGCGTTGGCGGCCATGGCGGACGTCCGGTCCGCGTCACCCGGGACGAGAATCGTGATCCTCACGGCCTATTGCCGAGATGCGTTCATCCAGGCGGCCCTGGACAACGGCGCGACGGGCTACCTGCTCAAGAGCGATCCGCCGGCCGCGCTGTTCGCGGCCCTCGCCCGCGTGGCGGCCGGGGAGGCCGCCTACTCGAGGTCCGTCCTGAACCGCATGTCGCAGATCGAGCCGAAGCCCTCCGGATCGAGCGGCGCTGCCCGTCGCGGGTCGCGCATCGCCGGCCTGACGCCGCGCGAGCTCGAAGTCCTCCGCTACATCGGCAAGGGCCTGGACAACGACCAGATGGCGGAAGCGATGCTACTCAGCAAGCGCACCGTCGAGCGCCACATCGCCCGGCTCATGGACGTCGTGGCGATCCGCGAGCGCACCGGACTGATGAAGCTCGCGTACGAGAACGGTCTGGTCGCCTGATCCCGGGCCTCACACCCGCCGCCGCCCCACCGGCGCCCGCTCGCACGTTCCTCGCCGTCGATCGGTGACGAGCCATGTCCTGATCACCGCTGATGCTGCTCGGCTCGACCCGGCGAGTAAGTTGGGTGTCCGCACCCAACAAGTGTGGAATCTCCGACTCCGATGAACGAGGGCCGACGTGCTCGGACCCTCGCCGACGCAGCGCCCCTCGCCAGGGCGGCGCTACGCGAAGGCTCTTTCAGGAGATCGGACATGTGGAAGAAGGTGTGCTCACTGGGACTGGGTCTTCGCGTCGCCGCGATCTCGCTCGTCGTGCTGGCAACGGTGCTCGTCGTCAACAACATCGTCTTCGTGCGTGGCTACAGCGGCAGCGCGCAGGCCGCCATGGTCGAACGGGCCAAGACCTTCACCGCCCTGGCCGACCAGACCAAGAACCACGTGGCAGAGCTCAACCGAATCGGCGCCTTCAACCGCGATGAGCTGCTCGCCGAGCTTCAGACCGATCTGGCGGCGGGCAAGCCGTACACCGAATCGAGAGTCTTCAAGACGATCCCCGTTGTGGCGGGGTGGCTCGCCGCCGGTGAGGCCGCCAAGAAGGAGAACCTCGCGTTCTTCACGCCCGCGTTCGACGCCCGCAACAAGAACAATGAGCCCAAGGCGGGCTCGTTCGAGAGCGAGCTCCTGCGCGACCTGACCAACCAGGTCGAGAGGGGCGGCGAAGAGAGCATCCACCGCGTGGACTCGGCGACCAACACGCTCCACTTCATGCGGGCCATCAGGCTCGACGCTTCGTGCATGCTCTGCCACGGTGATCCGGCGAACAGCCCCACCAAGGACGGCAAGGACATCCTCGGCTTCCGCATGGAGAACTGGAAGCCCGGCTACATGCACGGCGCGTTCCACGTCGCTCTCCCTCTCAAGCCCGTCGATCAGCAGGTGGCTGGCTTCATCGGCGGCAGCCTGATGTGGACCGTCCCTCTGTTCGTCGGCTCCGGCGTCCTGTTCCTCTGGCTGATGCGCCGCATGCTATCCCGGCCGATGGCCCGAATCGTCGAGGCGCTCCAGGCGGTCGCCAACCGCGACCTCACCCGCCCGCCGCTCGGCATCACGGTCAACGACGAGGTCGGCAAGCTGGCCCAGGCCACCGACGCCATGTCCGCGGCCCTGACGCGGATGGTGAGCGAGATCGGCTCGGGCGCGGCGCAGATCGACAGCGGCGCCACGCAGATCGCCTCCGCCAGCCAGTCGATGGCGCAGGGCGCCAGCGAGCAAGCCAGCAGCCTCCAGCAGATCTCGGCCTCCATCGAGCAGATGTCCGGCCAGACCCAGCAGAGCGCCGAGAACGCCCGCCAGGCTAACGCCCTTGCCGAGGAGAGCAAGAAGTCCGCCGACCGCGGGCAGCAGGAAATGTCCCAGATGTCCAAGGCCGTCAACGAGATCAAGCAGTCGAGCTCCGAGATCTCCAAGATCATCAAGGTCATCGACGAGATCGCGTTCCAGACCAACCTCCTGGCCCTCAACGCGGCCGTCGAGGCCGCCCGCGCCGGCGAGGCCGGCAAGGGGTTCGCCGTGGTCGCCGAAGAGGTGCGGAACCTGGCCCAGCGATCCGCCGAGGCCGCCAAGAACACCGCCACCATGATCGAGGAATCCGTCAAGCGGTCGGAGAACGGCGTGCAGATCGCCGGGCGCGTGGGCCAGGCGCTGGAGGAGATCACCACCGCGACCAACAAGGTGAACACGCTGCTATCCGAGATCGCCTCCGCCGCCGGCGAGCAGGCCACCGGCATCGGCCAGGTGAACCAGGGGGTGAGCCAGCTCGACCAGGTGACGCAGCAGAACGCGGGCAACAGCGAGGAGATGGCGTCCTCCGCCGAGGAGCTCTCTTCCCAGGTCGCCGCCCTGAACGAGCTCGTCGCGCAGTTCAAGGTGGGTGCCAACACGGGTGGCACGAGGGGGAGCGTGAGCCACCCAGCGGTTCCACCGCCGGCGACACGGCCGCCCGCGCCCGCCAGGACCGCTCCCAGAACGGCCAAGCCCGCCGCATCAAAGACCGCCGTCCTGCGGGCGACCAAGCCAGTCGGCGCCCCCAGCGCCCCGACGCCGGAGCAGGTCATTCCCATGGAGAACAACGAGGTACTGGCGTCGTTCTAGAGCACCCTGGCCGTTCTGGGCTGACGCCCGGGGCGGCCGTTGCGTTGAGGGCGGAATGGGTGGCGGTGTCCGGGGCAACAACCACCCGGGCACCCCGCCTCCGGGCCGGGCGGGAACATCGATGCCAGCCGTAGACACGCTCACGCCCGCGCAGTTCGACCGCATCGCGGCCATCGCCAAGGAGCGATGGGGCCTGGCGCTGACGCCCAGCAAGGTCCAGCTGGTGACCAGTCGCCTCAGCTCCTTCCTTCGCAAGTCACGGTTCGAGGACGTGGCGGACTACCTGCGCCACCTCGAGCGCGACGCCGACCAGCAGGACATGCTGGTGTTCTTCGACCTGCTCTCGACCAACGTCACCAGCTTCTTCCGGGACCGTGCCCACTTCGACTACCTGGAGCGGGAGCTGTTCACGGCACTGGCGCGCGGAAGTCTCACCCTGCCGGGACGAAGGCTGCGGATCTGGAGCGCCGGATGCTCCACGGGCTGCGAGCCGTACACCCTGGCCATGCTCGTCCACGACCACGCGGGCGATCTCCGTGGCTGGGACGTGCGAATCCTGGCCACCGACCTCTCGAACTACGCCGTGGAGGAGGCCCGGGGCGGGGAGTACCCCCGCGAGGTCATCAAGGACCTGCCGCGCGACCTGCTCACCCGTCACTTCGATCGTCGCGAGGATCGGTGGGCCGTTAAGCCCCACCTGCGCGAGCTGGTGAGCGTGGGGCAGCTCAACCTGATGGACGCGTGGCCCATGCGCGGCCCGTTCGACGTGATCTTCTGCCGGAACGTCATGATCTACTTCGATGCCCCGACGCGGGAACGACTGGTGGAGCGGTTCGCGCGCCTGCTCCGGTCCGGGGGCGTGTTCGCCGTGGGAAGCGCCGAGACGCTCGCGGGCATGAAGGTCGGCCTGCGCGCCGCCATGCCGTCCCTGTACCTGAAGTAGGCGGAGGAGAAGACGTGGCGCCCGTGAGCACCCTCCAACCACCACTCTCCGCGGCGCACCGCGTCGTCGTCGGCATCGCCGACCTCGCGATGACGGCGGACCCCGACGCGACGCTGGTGACTTACGCGCTGGGGTCCTGCATCGGCGTGACCGTGTTCGATCCCGTGGCCCGGGTCGGCGGCCTGCTGCACCTCATGCTGCCGCAGTCGAGCCTCAGCCCGGACAAGGCCGCCCGCAGCCCGTGCATGTTCGCCGACACGGGCGTGCCGCTGCTCTTCACGAGGGCCTACGAGCTCGGCGCCAGGAAGGAGCGCATGGTGGTGTGCGCCGCCGGCGGAGCGGAGATTCTCGCCGACGAAGGCCACTTCAAGATCGGATCGCGCAACCGCACCATGCTGCGCAAGCTGTTTTGGAAGAACAACGTCCTCATCGCCGCGGAGGACACCGGGGGCACGCACAGCCGCACAATGAGCCTGAGCCTCGCCGACGGCCTGGTCACCGTGAAGAACAAGAGCGAGGAGCGTGCACTATGGCCGGCCTGAACGACGTGCTGTCCTTGGACAACCTCCCGGCCCTGCCCGCCTCGATGGCGCGACTGATCCCGCTCCTGCTGGATCCGGAGACCGGCTGGGCCGACCTGGAGCGGATCGTCCGCCAGGATGAGGCGCTGACCGCCGCCGTACTCCGAACCGCCAACTCGGCGCGCTACGGGTCGCCCGGACGCCACTTCGACCTCCGCGCGTCCATGACGAGGTTGGGGCGGGAAGCACTGCGCCGGTGCCTCCTGGAGCAGCAGGTGTCCGCCACGGTCGCCGGCGAGAACGCCGCCTTCGGGCTGCAGCGGGGCGCGCTCTGGCGCAGCGCCCTCGCCGGCGCCATCGCCGCCGAGGAACTGGCCGCCCGGCACACGCCCGCCGAGGCGCCCCTGGCCTTCATGTGCGCCCTGCTCCGCGACATCGGCAAGCTCGCGCTGAATGTCAGGTACGGCGCCGGCTACCTCTCCATCGTTTCGACCCACGCGCACGAGGGCTCGTCGTTCGTCGAGGTCGAGCACGACGCGCTGGGCTTCGACCACGCCCAGGTCGGCGCCGCCCTCGCCCGCCGGTGGCGACTGCCCGAGCGGGTCGCCCGTGCGATCGAGACGCACCACGCCCCCCCGCCCCCCGGCCCCGCGCACGACCCGCTCTTCGACATCGTCCACGCGGCGGACATGATCTGCCGCTGGGCCGGACTGGGAGTGGGCGTGGACGGCCTGGAGTACCGCCTCGCCGCCGACGTCCGCGAGGCGCTCCGGCTCGATCGGCGCTCGGCCGAGCGCGAGATCGCGCTGACCTGGGAGAAGCTCCGACAGGCGGAGGAAGCGATGAGCGACACCGGGAAGCAAGGAGCCGCGGCATGAACTGCAACGTGCTGATCGTGGACGACTCGCCCATCCTCCGCATGGCCATCCGCAAGGTCGTCCGCCTGGCCGGCGTCGAGGATGACCGGATCCACGAGGCGGGCAACGGGCGCGAGGCGCTCGACGTCCTCGAGACCGTCTGGGTCGATCTGGTGCTGCTGGACCTGAACATGCCCGTCATGGATGGCGAGCAGTTCGCGGTCGAGCTCCGCAAGAACCCCGACCTGGCCGATGTCGCCGTGGTCGTGGTCTCGACGGAGGGCAACCGCGATCGACTCCAGCGGATGCACGACCTCGGCGTGGTGGAAACGCTCCGAAAACCGTTCGAACCCGAGGACCTGCACCGGCTCATCGGCAAGGTACTGGGAGTCAAGAAATGAAGGCGATCGACGGACCGACCTTGGCGGGCATGACCATCAGCATCCTGGAGCGCACGGCCATGGTCCTCGCCGAGCCGGCCGCCCACGAGGAGGCCCACCCTCCCCCGACGCGCTTCGCGCGGATCACCTACCAGGGACCGAGCCGGGGCACGCTGCTCCTCGGCGCGACCGATGGGTTCCTGCGTGAGCTCGCCGCCAGCCTGCTCGGCGCCGAGACCGCCGAGGTCGATCTCGACACCCAGGGGGGCGATGCGCTGAAGGAGATGGCCAACATCGTGGGAGGCTCCGTCATCCTCGCCCTCTCCGGCGGGGCCTGCGAGTACTCCCTCGGCCTGCCCGAACTCCTCCCCAGCCCCGAAGCGCCCGAGGGGACGCCCGCGGCCCGCGCCGAGGGCACCGTGGTTACCGAAGGCGGCCCACTCCACGTGGTCTGGCGTGACGGTTCCGCGCCCGTGGCCGCGTAGGGGATGGAAGCCTCCCATGGACCAACAGGTCAGCGTGCTCATCGTCGATGACTCGTCGATCGTCCGGCAGGTGCTGTCGCGCGAGCTGTCGCGCCAACCGCGCATCAAGGTCCTCGGCACGGCGCCCGATCCCTTCGTGGCGCGCGACATGATCGTGCACCTCAAGCCCGACGTGGTCACGCTCGACATCGAGATGCCGCGCATGGACGGCCTGACGTTCCTCCGTAAGCTGATGAAGTACCACCCGATGCCGGTAATCGTGGTGAGCTCGCTCGCGGCACGGGGACGCGACATGGCGATCGCCTGTCTCGAAGCCGGCGCGATCGATGTCGTGCCCAAGCCCAACGAGAGCTACTCCGTCGGCGATGTGGCGGCCCACCTGGCGGAACTGATCCTCGGGGCCACTCGGGTGCGCCTCCGCCCGCCCCCGAACTCGCCCGTCGGCGCCGGGACGGCGCCGGTTCGGGCGCCGGGGATCGCCGGGTCGGTCGCGCTGGCCGAGACCACCCATAAGGTCGTCGCGCTCGGCGCCTCCACCGGCGGGACCGAGGCCCTGAGAGTGGTCCTCCAGGCGCTCCCCAGGCAATGCCCCGGCATCGTCGTGACCCAGCACATGCCCGAGGGCTTCACCGCGGCCTTCGCGCAGCGCCTCAACGGGCTCTGCGAGATCGAGGTGAAGGAAGCCGCCGACGCCGATTGGATCGTGCCCGGGCGTGCGCTCCTCGCGCCGGGGAACCGCCACCTCAAGCTCGACCGCGACGGCGCCAGATACATCGCCCGCGTCGTGGATGGCCCCCGCGTCAGCCGGCACAAGCCCAGCGTCGACGTGCTCTTCGAATCGGTCGCACGCGCCGCCGGCAGGAACGCGTTCGGAGCCATCCTGACCGGCATGGGCGCCGACGGCGCGACCGGGATGCTCTCGATGCGCAAGGCGGGCGCCGTCACCGTGGCCCAAGATGAGGCCTCGTGCGTCGTGTTCGGCATGCCCAAGGAAGCGGTGAAGCTCGGAGGCGTCCAGGTGGTCGCTCCGCTCGCCGACATCTCCGCGTGCATCCTGGCGTTCGCCCACGGGCGCCTCAAGGTCAAGGCTGCGTAGTCCCGCCCCATGAAGACCGCGCCCTCCATCGTCCGCCTCATCGCCGAGATCCTGGCCATCGTCGCGCCCGTCGAGTGCTCGGTCATGTTCCTGCTCCCGCTCATCGCGCCGGGCCTCGGCCGCTCGGCCGAGAGCATGCTCGACGCCGCCATGCTGACGCTCGGGGCGGCGCCCCTGCTGCTGTGGCGCGTCCGCGCCTGGGGCGTCGCGCTCGCCTCACGCATGACCGCTGATCTCGCCGCCAGCGAGGAACGGGCCCGCGCCGCCCTCGCGGTTGTCTCGGCGTACCGCGCGGCCCTCGTCCGCCACGCCATCGTCGCCGTGACCGATCCCTCCGGCACCATCACCGAGGTCAACGACAACTTCTGCCGGATCAGCGGGTACAGCCGCGAGGAGCTCATCGGCGCCAAGCACAGCATCGTCAACTCCGGGTTCCACCCCAAGGCCTTCTGGACCGACATGTGGCGCACCGTCGCCGGCCGGAAGTGGGGGGTTGACGTGCCGACGCAGGCCCCCACCGCCGCCGACGCGAAGCCGAGTTCGACTCCGGACGGTGGCGGCACGCTCCACGGCGGGCCCCCGGCCGGGGCGCCCGCCTGCCCCGCGCCGGCGCGATCAGGGCCCGGCCCCGATGGGATCTGGCGCGCCGAGGTCTGCAACCGGGCCAAGGACGGCACCCTGTACTGGGTGGACACCAGCATCGGCCCGGTGCGGGACGAGGCCGGGAAGACCGTGGGCTTCGTCTCCATCCGGTTCGACATTACCGACCGCAAGCAGGCGGAAAGTCTGCTCCGCTACTCCTACGAGAACCTCGAGCGCCACGTCGCCGAGCGCACCGAGATGCTCGCCGAGGCCGTCCACACGGCCGAGGCCGCCAGCCGCGCCAAGAGCGAGTTCCTCGCCCACATGAGCCACGAGATCCGCACCCCCATCAACGGCGTCGCCGGGATGCTGAGCCTGCTGGCGGGCACGTCCCTGGACCAGCAGCAGCAACGCTTCGTGGACCTGGCCCGCACCTCGGTGGGCAACCTCACCTCGGTCATCAACGACATACTGGACTTCTCCAAAATCGAGGCGGGCAAGCTGGACATCGTCCATGATGATTTCAACCTCGTCGACGCTATCGAGGATGTCGTGCAGATGCTCGTGCCGCGCGCCCAGGAGAAAGGACTGGAGATCACCTGCGCCGTGGCCTCCTGCGTTCCCCGACGCGTTCGGGGCGATCCCGACCGCCTCCGGCAGATCCTCACCAACCTCGTGGGCAACGCCATTAAGTTCACGCGGCGCGGCGCTGTCGTGATCCGCGCGGTCCTCGACGAGGCGAGCGCCCCCGCGGGCGGAGACGAGGGCGGCGCCCTGGTCCGCGTCACCGTCAGTGACACGGGCATCGGCATCCCCCAGGACCGGCTGGATCGCCTCTTCAAGCCCTTCTCACAGGCCGATTCCTCCACCACCCGTGAGTACGGCGGCACCGGGCTGGGCCTCGCGATCTGCAAGCGCCTCGCCGAGCTCATGGGCGGAGCCATCGGCGTCGCCTCCGAGGAAGGGCGGGGCTCGACCTTCTGGTTCACCATCGCCTTCGCCGGCGCCCGGCCCCTCGCGGGGGCCGCGCCCGGCGGCGCGGTCCCCCACTCGCTCGCGCCGCATCGCCTGCTCCTGGTCGGCGGGAGCGCCAGCCAGCGCGACCTGCTCTGCGAGCAGTGCCGCAGCTGGGGCATGCGCGTGAGCGAGGCGGAGAACTCCGACCAGGGGCTCGCCACCCTGGTCCATGGCGCGCAGACCGGCGACCCCTTCGCCCTGGCGATCGTCGACAGCGCGCTCGGGGACGCCGCGCCCTTCGAGCTCGCCGCGGCCGTGCGCCGCGACCCGCGCTTGCGCGGGACGACCCTTCTCTTCCAGCACCCGATGACGACGCCGTTCGATCCCGGCCGGCTCAGCGCCGCGGGCTTTCTCGGCGACCTGGCCACTCCCGTCCGGCAGTCCCAGCTCCTCGATGCCCTGATGATCGCGACCGCGTCCTCCGGGCTCGCGCCCGCCGCGCCGTCGGCCGCGGAACCGCTCCCCCACCCCAGCACGCCTCGCGCCGGAGGGCTCCGAGTCCTCGTCGCGGAGGACAACGAGATCAACCAGATCGTGGCACGCGAGATGCTCACGAGGGCCGGTTGCGAGGTCGAGGTGGTCGGGAACGGCCGGCTCGCCGTCGACGCGGTGCGCCGCGCCACCTTCGACCTCGTCCTCATGGACTGCCAGATGCCCGAGCTGGATGGCTACGACGCCACCCGCGAGATCCGCCGCCTCGAACAGGACCGCTCCCGGACCGGCGGCCGTCGCCTCCCGATCGTGGCCCTGACCGCCAACGCGATGCAGGGCGATCGCGAACGCTGCCTCGAGGCGGGCATGGATGACCACGTCAGCAAGCCCATCGACCCCGCCCAGCTCTTCGGCGTCATCGACCGCGTCATGCGGGCCGGGCCCGGTCTTCCGTTGGCGGCCTGACCATGCGACCGGAGCCGACGGCCGCCCTGCCCCCGAAGCCAGGCCCGGTCCGCGTCCGGGCCGCCCCCCACCACTCCGCACTCCGGGCCCCAAGTTGGGTGCGCCCACCCAACCGGTGCGCACGGGACCGGGCCGATAGGAAGGAGGATTGCTCCGGCCGCGTGCTGCGAGCGCCGGCGGAAGGGTGGCCGCCCGGGTCGCCGTTCGAGTCCCGCGGGTGGGCATCCCCTCGGGCCGCTCGCATGGAGGAGCCATGAACCGCGATCCCGACGCCAGCCGCCCGCCCCCGCAGCCAACGCCGCGCCCTCCCCTCAACCTCGCGGAGCTCTCCACGCGCTGCATGGACAACGGGGCGATCGCGCGGATGCTCCTGGAGAAGTTCGAGGCCCAGCTGCGCCGGGACCTTCCGGAGATCGAACGCCTCGCCGGTGCCGGAGACTCGGCCCGGATCGCGGGAATCGCGCACGGGCTCAAGGGCGCCGCGGCGGCAATCGCCGCCCACCAGCTTCGCGAGCTCGCGGCCCAGATCGAATCCCACGCCCGAACCGGCCGCCTCGACCAGATCGGACTCCACGTGACGGCGCTGGCCCTCGAGGCGGAGCGATTCGCCGCCTTCCTGCCCGAGGCCAGGGAATCGCTCGGCAGCGCGAGGCCCGTGCGCGTATCCATGCCGGGGGCCGGGCCATGAGGGTGCTGATCGCCGACGACAACGAGGTCTCCCTCGCGCTGCTGGAAGCCACCCTGACCCACGCCGGCTACGAGGTCCAGACCACGCGCGACGGCGCGGAGGCGCTCGAGCGCATTCGGTCGGAGGGACTCCGGCTCGTCCTGTCCGACTGGGAGATGCCCCGGCTCAGCGGGATCGAGCTCTGCCGGGCCGTCCGGGCAAGCGAGATGGCCGGATACGTCTACATGATCCTCGTCACGGGGCGCGACTCGCCGGAGGCCACCGTGGAGGGGTTCGCCGCCGGAGCGGACGATTTTATCCGCAAGCCGTTCGACCCGACCGAGCTCATCGCCCGGGTGCGCGCGGGCGAGCGGATCCTCTCGCTCGAGACCCGCGACGTGGCCATCTTCGCCATGGCCAAGCTCGCCGAGTCGCGCGACCCGGAGACCGGTGCGCACCTCGAGCGGGTCCGCAGCTACTGCCGCGCCCTCGCCAGGGACCTCGCCCGGCACCCCGACTTCGCGTCCGCCATCGATGAGGAGTTCGTCCGCCTCATCTACCTCACGAGCCCGCTCCACGACATCGGCAAGGTCGGCATCCCCGACAGCGTCCTCCTCAAGCCCGGACGCCTGAGCGACCGCGAGTTCGAGATCATGAAGATGCACTCCACGCTCGGCGCCCAGACCCTCGACGCGGCCCTCCGGGTCTTCCCCGGCGTCCAGTTCCTCGAGATGGCGCGCGAGATCGCCGCGGCACACCACGAGCGTTGGGACGGCTCGGGCTATCCCGACCGCCTCGCGGGCGAGGCCATCCCGCTCAGCGGCCGCATCATGGCCCTCGCGGATGTCTACGACGCGCTCACCTCCAAGCGCGTCTACAAGGCCGCCTTCACCCACGAAGTCGCCCGGGCGATGATCCTCAAGGAGTCGGGCACCCACTTCGACCCCCGCGTCGTCGACGCGTTCGCTCGCATCGAGGAGCAGTTCCTCAGCATCCGAACGACCTACGAGGAACGCGAAGCCCTCGCGGCGTGAGCGACCGCGCGGCACCCCGGGCTCGAGAGACCTCTCGGGTGGTCGGGGACACTCACGCCGCCGCGACCGGCGCCTCGGCGGGTGACCGGCGCAGCCCCTCGGCCGGACGGTGGCCCGGACGGGGCGCGGGAGGGACGGCGCGAGGGCGCGCCGCGCCATCGGCGGCGGGTGCGATCAGCACGGCCCGTGTGCGCAGAGCGCTGTCGACTTCCGCAGCGTACTGGACCCAGCGAACGGTCAACCATGCGAGCACGAAGCGGGCCACGATCGCCCCGATCTCGGCGCTGCAGTGCCGGCGGGCGCCGAGCAGGATGCTCGTGGTCGTTCCGACGGACAGCGCCTTCCAGGCCACGAGCGCGGCGGGGCCGGCGTGCGCGATCAGGGCACGGACGATGGGGTTCTGCTCGATGAGCGTTCCGGCGGAGAGGTGGGCCAGCGTCATCCACAGATCGAACGCGCTCAGCGCCATGATGCCGAGGAGCATCCAACCGATCCGCACGCGGCGGTTGCACCGCCGAAGAGCGGGCACCCTTCTCGGCGCTGCGGGCAGGCGTCGACCGCCGGCCCGCTTGGTGATAGGGCCTCGGCCCGCGCCGGACGCGGAGAACGGGGGGTTGTGGGGGGCCATCGGTCGCACTCCTCACGGCTGCCGTCAGAAACGGGCACCCGCACAAGGAGGAGCGACTCCCGGGCCGGACGGCCTTGATCGGCGTGAGGACTGCGGGGAGGATGCGGCTCTGGAACGGGGGCCCCGGAACCGTCGAACGACCGCAACTTCCTGGAATTGATTAACTTACGGACCGTCGATCCCGCTCGAGGCGCCTTCCTCCTCGTCCGGCCACTCGTCCGATTGCGCTTCCTCCGATCCGGAGCGGGTGAGAGTGGTCCAGGGGGGCCACGAGCCGGGCGGGGTGGGCGGCCTGATCCCACCGGGAGAGGACGTTGGGCTACTGGACAACTGGTGCCTACTGCGAGGGTCTATGAAGCGGATTCCCTCCGAGCCGAGGGGACTCTTCGAAGTCCGACCACCGCCTCCGGGCTGGCCCCACGTGCGCGATTCCTGGAGCGTCTGCCACTCCTGCCAGAGCGAGGCAAGGTCCTGTCCCCCTCTGGAGGCGTTCGATCGCCGGACGAGGCTGCCGCCGCGCCGCGGAGCCAGGTTCACGGTGTCGCCGGTCGGCGCCCAGATGTGAGCCACGCGCCCCGGCGCACGGGCCAGTTGAACGATGTTCTCGGCATCGAACACGCCGGGCCCCGCACCGAGATGGGCCAGTCCGGCGGGGCCATCCTCGAGCAGGACCGACCCGTCGGCCTGCCAGCTGCGCTCGGGGTTGATCGCCGACGCCAGGACCTGGCGCCCGAACGAGTTGAACACACCCGTGTATCCCACCGACTGGCCGTTGGCGTTCACATAGGCCTGGGCGGTTCCGTCGGCGTTCGCCATGGGGATGTAGTAGCCGCCCAGGTCGTGGTCGAAGAAGTCGTTGAGGCGGCCCGCACCCCAGGTGAGGGGTCCGGGGGCCGTCGCGCCGCCCACGGAGGACTCGCTCCCCCACGGGGTGCGCCCGTCGTACCGGAACGTGCGCGACTCGCCCACGCCAGCGCCCGGGACGTGGCGGTCCATCCGCACCCGCCGGTCGAGCCCGTCGTACGCGTAGTCCCGCCAGGGAGTCCAGTTCACCCCATCGGGGCTCGTGTCGATGTGGCGCAGGCGTCCCGTGAAGTCATAGGCGAACTGCTGGTAGGTTCCGGCGGGCGTGACGCGCTGGCGGCATCGACCGGCCGGATCCCAGGCGTAGTGCCAGGCGTTGGCGCCCTCGACGGCCTGCAGGAGCAGGCCGTCGTTGTCCCGAAGGAACGTGCGCGGGGTGCCGGCCCTCGCCTGAGCCGTCAGGTTTCCGGCATCGTCGTAGCTCCACTGGTACGGCGGCGCGCCGGCGCGGTCCTCGCGCACGAGGCGTGACAGCATGTCGTAGTCGTATCGGGTCGTGACGCCCCCGAGATC
>CAYWOF010000010.1:0-1870 GCA_964459825.1 uncultured Phycisphaeraceae bacterium
ATGGAGGAGCTGCCCGGCCGGTTCATGGAGATGATGATGGCCGGCGAGGAGGGGGATGAGAGCGATCCCCTCGCCCAGGCCGTCCGCGCGCGGGAAGCGCTCGACGAGCGCATCGCCAAGCGCCTCGAGCAGCTCGCGACGCCCGAGCAGGCCGAACGCCTCAAGGGCCTGGGCATCGAGCCCTCCGAGTTCTCCTCCAGCTTCATGCCCGACTTCGATCTCGACGAGGAGGCCTGGGAAGAGCTGGAGAAGGAGGGGGGCGGCGGCTGAGCCCGAACCCGGGGCCGGGCGCTGGCGCCGGCCTGGTCATAGACTCGCCCGGCCATGCGAAACATCTTCGTCGAGCCGCCCCGCCTGCCTCTGGTCGCTCCCTCCATCCTGTCGGCCGACTTCACGCGCACCGGGGATGACTGCCGGAACGTCCTCGAGGCCGGAGCGGACCTGCTCCACCTCGACGTCATGGATGGTCACTTCGTGCCCAACCTGACCATGGGGCCGGACATGTGCCGGTGGCTGCGCCGGGCCCTCCCCGCCGCCTTCCTCGACGTCCACCTGATGATCGAGGACCCGGCCAGCTTCTTCGAGCCCTTCGTGAAGGCGGGAGCCAACCACCTGACGTTCCACGTGGAGGTGGCCCCGGGCGAGGAGGCCCTGAAGCTGGCCCGGCTCGCCCACGGGTTGGGAGCGAGCGTGGGGCTCGCCGTCAACCCGCCCACGCCCGTGGAACCGGTGCTCGAGGTCGCTTCGGAGTTTGACCTCATCCTCGTCATGTCCGTGAACCCCGGTTTCGCCGGCCAGTCGTTCATGGAGGCGGTCCTGCCCAAGGCCTCGACCGTCCGCCGGGCGCTTCGTCCCAACCAGCGTCTGCAGATGGATGGAGGAATCGGACCCGAGAACGTCCACCGGGTACGGGATGCCGGGTGCGATGTCATCGTGGCGGCCTCGGCCATCTTCGGGGTGGAGCCCGTGGTCCGGCCCAGGGTTATCGGAGCCCTACGGGGCCGATAGTCGATCAACAAGGGTGTCGAAACTCCACCGACCGGTGCTGTTTTACCCTTCCATAACTCTAACAAATCCTCCGATTCGACGCGGGTGAGCTTGGTGCGGTCGATGGGGAGTGCTAGACTTCTCGGTTCCGGACGGCCGACCGACCGGGCCTTGGAGTCGCAAGGACGATCCATGCCGACTCCGCAAGACGACATGGTCAAATCCAACGAAATGCGCGTGCTGTTCATCCGGAGCGGCCGAACCACCTGGGATGAGTCGGGCCGGGTTTCCGGGTCGGCGGACCTCCCGCTGAGCGTCGGAGGGGTCGCGGAGGTCGACGCGGAGGCGAGCCGGCTGGCCGCGTCGTCGGAGGCCGAACGGCTGGCAACCGTGATCTGTGGGCCCGATGAGGCCAGCCGATCGACCGCGGCGGCGGTGGCCGCCGCGATGGACGCCCGCATCAAGGTTGCGGAAGGCCTCGCGGAGGGGTGCATGGGCCTTTGGGAGGGGCTCCGCAGGGCTGAGCTGGAAGAGAAGTTTCCCACGGCCTACCGGCAGTGGCAGGACGATCCGGAGGCGGTGAGCGTCCCCGAAGGGGAGCCTCAGGAGGAATGCACGTCCCGTATCTGCGGGTGCTTGTGTCGACTCCTGCAGAAGGTCTCGGAGGGAGCCCTTCCGGTCGCGGTGGTCCTCCGGCCGGGCGCTCTTCGGACGGTGGGACGGTGGCTGGGCAGCGGGGTGAGCCCGGAGCTGGGTGAGGTGCTCGCCGGAAGGTCGATGAGCGGGTGGCAGGATATCCACCGGGGGTTGTTCCAGAAGCGTCGTTCCGGCACCCGAGCCGGTGTTTAGGTAGAACGGGGCGGTGGTGGGGGGGTGCGGAGGG
>CAYWOF010000010.1:1880-19017 GCA_964459825.1 uncultured Phycisphaeraceae bacterium
CCCGCCGGAACGAACACACATGGGACAGCTGGCGACACGCACTTGGACGGAGGTCAGACCCAGCCGGCGCGCCGCCATTCCCGAGGGGTTGTGGCTCCGCTGCCCGGGCTGCGGGAAGATGATCTACCGCAAGCAGATGGAGGCCAACCTCCACGTCTGTCCCGAGTGCTCACACCATTTCCGCATCGGCGCGGCCGAGCGCGTCCGGCAGTTGACCGACCCTGGCTCGTTCCAGCCCCTGTTCACCGGCCTGTCTCAGACAGATCCGCTCGTCTTCCGGGACCTCAAGGCTTACGAGGAGCGGCTGCTGGCCGAGCAGGTCAAGACCGGCCAGCAGGACGCCATCCTGGCCGGCGCGGCGTTCATCAAGGGGCGACCGACGCTGCTCTGCTGCCTCGACCTGACGTTCATGATGGGGTCCATGGGGAGCGTGGCGGGGGAGACGATCACCCGGATGATCGAGACGGCCACGGCCCAGAACTCGCCCCTCGTCATCGTCAGCTGCTCGGGCGGGGCCCGGATGCAGGAGTCGGGCCTGAGTCTCATGCAGATGGCGAAGACGAGCGCGGCCCTCGCCCGCCTCGACGATGCGGGCGGCCTGTTCATCAGCGTCCTGACCGACCCGACCACGGGCGGGGTGACGGCCTCCTTCGCCATGCTGGGCGACGTGATCTTCGCCGAGCCCAAGGCGCTCATCGGCTTCGCCGGCCCGCGCGTCATCCAGCAGACCATCCGCCAGGAGCTGCCCGAGGGCTTCCAGCGGTCCGAGTTCCTGATGCAGTCGGGGCTGGTGGACCGGGTTGTCCCGCGACAGAACCTGCGCAACGAGATCGCGCGGGTCATCGACTACGCCGGCAAGTGATCCGAGATCACACCGAGCCTGGGCCGAACCGGGGATGAGCAGGGCTCCGAGCGGCTCCCGCGCTTCGGGTACGGCCGGGGCTTCGCC
Source organism: uncultured Phycisphaeraceae bacterium (assembly GCA_964459825.1). Classification (GTDB taxonomy): domain Bacteria; phylum Planctomycetota; class Phycisphaerae; order Phycisphaerales; family UBA1924; genus CAYWOF01. Next base: position 2,830 of record CAYWOF010000010.1, read on the forward strand.
CGGGTCGTCGGCCCGCGCGCGGTGGGGCGGAGCGGCCGCCTGGCTCGGGGCCGGCGGGCTCCACGCGCTGCTTATGGCCGCGGCCTTCCCACCCGTGGAACTATGGGGGGGTGCCCTTCTCGCGCCCGTGCCCCTCGTGTGGGCGGCCGATCGACTCTCCCGGCGACCGGCGGGCGGGGGATGGCGGGGCCGGGTTGGCGCTCCGACCCTGGTGGGGCTGGGCGTCCTTCCGCTATGGCTCTACGAGGAGCAGTGGGTGGCCGCGGTTTCCGCCATCGGCTACCCCCTGTTGTGCCTGGCCCTCGCGGGGTTTGCGGCGCTGTTCGTCGGGCTGGGTGCGCACCTGCTCCGTCGCTGGCCACGGTGGCCGGCGGTGCTGGTCGTCCCGATGGTGTGGACCGCGCTGGAGGTCCTGCGAGGCGAGGTGGTCTTCACCGGGTACGCGTGGATGCTGCTGGCACACCCGCTGATCGCGATCGCGCCCGCCGGGGCGGTGGCCGCCATGCTCGGGACCTACGCCGTGAGCTTCGCCGCCGCGGCGCTCGCCAGCGCCCCCATCGACGGGTGGCGCGGGGGCCGACGTGCCCGGACCGCGGGCGTGGTGGCCGTGGCGATCCCGGCCCTGGCGGGATTGATGGTGCTCGCGCCGCGCACGACAGGGGGGAGCCGAACCGTCCGCGTCGCCGTGATCCAGACCAATGTGCCACAGGACAACAAGCTCGCGTGGTCGATCCAACAGCGACTGCGGGACTTCGAGCGGTTCCTGGAGCTGACGCGCACGGCCGCGGCGGCCTCACCCCCTCCCGATCTCATCGTCTGGCCGGAGACGATGTTCCCGGGCATGTGGCTCGATGCCGAGTCCGTGACGCGCGAGCGGGCCGCGGGCCTGTCGTGGGCCGTGCCGGCCGGCGATGGCTCCGGAGGGGCGGAGGAGGTGCCGACGACGGTCTTCGCCGATCGACTCGTCGAACTCCAATCGGACCTTGGCATTCCGGTGGTGGTGGGGGCGATCACCGCGGACGGCGTCCGCTTCGATCGCGAGGCGGGCGAGATCGGCGTGCACGCCGAGGCCCGGTACAACAGCGCCGTGGTCATCGCCTCGGGGGCGATCGATCCGGTCCGCTACGACAAGCTGGACCTGACGCCCTTCGGCGAGGTGATCCCCTACGTGTGGCGATGGCCGGGTCTCCAGCGGCTGGTCCTGGCGATCGGCGCGAGCGGCATGGCGTTCGACCTCTCGCCGGGCGCGGGCCCACGGGTTCTGCGCGTGCCCACCACGCGGGGTGAGGTACTCATCGCGACGCCCATCTGCTTCGAGGCAACCCGCGCGGGCCTCTGCCGGCGGCTGGTCTTCGACGCCGGGGACTGGCGCGCGGACCTGCTCCTGAACCTGACCAATGATGGGTGGTTCGGCGGGTTCGATGCCGGCCGGCGACAGCACCTGCAGATCGCCCGCTGGCGTTGCGCCGAACTCGGGACGCCGATGGTCCGAGCGGCCAACACCGGCATCTCGTGCCTGATCGACGCGAGCGGCCGCGTCGTGCAGGCCGGCGTGGATGGGACGCCCGGCGCCTCCCGGCGCGAGGGCGTGTTGACCGTCGATGTGGTTCTGGCCCCCGGGGCGACGATCTACGGACGCACCGGGGACGTATTCGGTTGGCTGGTGCTCGGCGGGAGTGGGGCGATGCTCCTGGCCGGGCCCGTGGCCAGGCGATGGAGGGGAAGGGCGCGACCAGCCGAAGGTAGGGGCTGAGAGGGGTACAGGAACCGAGCCATGCGAACGCGACAGAGCAGCCCTGCGGTTGGCCGGAACGCCATCGACGCGCGCACGGGGTTGGGATGGGTCGCCTGTGCGTGCGTGGCGATGGCCGCGTGCGCCCCGCCCGCGGGGTGCGCGGGCCGGCGGCCACCCGAGGCGAGGTCGGCCGATACGCCGGCCCGCACGCCGGAGGAGCCGACCCTGAAGCCCGCGACGATCCGGGCAGGCGCCGGCCGGTTGACCGACCCGGTCGCGGTGTCGGAGTTGCGCGAGCGCGCGGTCGAGGGCATCGTCGAGCTTGCCAGCCACCCGGAGGACCAGGTTCGGGCCAACACGATGGAGGCCATCTCCCTCACGCCCGGCCGCGCCGAGCCCATCCTGGCCGCGGGGCTCAAGGACCCGAACCTGGGTGTGCGCAGCGTGGCGGCCATCTGCGCCGGGCGCGCCGGGTTGGCGAACCTCGCCCCGTCGATCCGGCCCCTGCTGAGTGACCCCTCGCCGTTCGTGCGGGCTTCGGCGATCTTCGCGCTCCAGAAGCTCGGCGACGAGATCGATCCCGGACCGTTGGCCCAGATGTTCCTCACCGACGCGTCGACGCGCGTCCGCTCGCTCGCCGCCTTCCTGCTGGGCGAGTTGGGCAACCCGTCGGCGGTCGGGCTTCTCCACCAGGGCTCTCGGGAGCCGGCCGCGCGCTCGGCCGCGGCGGAGTCTCGTCTCCTCGCGCTCCAGATCGCGGAGGCACGGGTCAAGCTGGGCGACACCTCGCAGCTGGAGACCATCCGCGCGGCCCTGTACCCCTCCAGGCCGGAGGAACTCGAGGCCACCGCGCTGGCGGTCCAGATCATCGGCCAGGTCCGGGACCACTCCGCCACCAACGAGGTGATCCGACTGATCACCACCCCCGATCCGATGGGCCGACCGATGCCCGCGGAGATCATGCTGGGCTCGGCCCTCACGCTGGCGCAGCTGGGTCAACCCAAGGGAGACTACATCGCCGACGCGTACGCGACGAATCCCAACGCGGTGCTCCGAGCCCAGGCGGCGGCCGTGTACGGCTACCTGGGAGGACCCGAGAGCCTCGCCAAGCTCGAGATCCTGATCGAGGATCCCGAGGCTTCCGTTCGGGTGGCCGCCCTGGCCGCGGTGGTTCGGGCCTCCGCGCCCCCCTCGCGTCAGGTGACCGGCGCCGCCCCGTAGCGGCGAGGCAACCGCCGGGCCCGCCGGACCCGTATAGAGGCCCGTCCAGGGCCGGTCCGGTTGACAGGGAAGCGGCAGGTGTAGTATCACTTCCCCTTTCCCCCTTCCGGACGGGCCTGCGATTGGCAGGGAAGCATCCGGGGGTGGACCGGGCGGGCAGCGAGGCGCGGGCGACCGTGCCGGCTGTTCTGCCGATCGCGTCGGGCCGGGTAGCCCGCGCGGGAAAGAACCGAGTCCCGGCCGTGCTGGCCGGGCGTGCCGGAAGCGGAGCGGGCACGACCCGGGTCGAGCGGCGAGGTCCCCCTAGGAGAGCATCGTGCACACCGTCACCAAGGTCCTGGTCGTGTTCGCCGCACTGCTGTGCGTGCTGCTGTCGGCGCTCACGATGTCGTACGCGATCAACGCCGACCGGATCGTCTCGGACTGGAACGCACAGGCGCAGCGTCGGATCCAGGCCGAGACGAGGCTGAGCGAGGCCAACTCGGCCGCGGCGACCGAGCGGGAGCGGCTGAGCACCGAGATCGCGTCGCTCTCCAATACGCTCAACGCGGCGGGGATCGACAAGCGCCGCCTGGAGGGCGAGCTGGCGCAGCTGCGTGCCGAGGTCCAGCAGGCCGAGACGGCCCGGGACTCGATCCTGCAGAAGATCGACCAGCTGGGTGCGACGGCCGAGACCCAGGCCAAGCTCATCGAGAGCTACCGCGACGAGGTGACCAAGCTGCGCGAGAACGAGCTGGGCTACCGCCAGCGCGAGATCGAGCTGGTGGACCGGATCAACGATCTCGACAGCGCCCGCGAGGTGCTGGAGCAGAGCGTGCGGGCCCTGCAGGAGCAGCTGGAGGAGGCGCGGATGACGATCGCGTCCGCGGGGCAGGAGGGCGGCGCGGGCGCCGCGGGCTCGGAGACGATCATCTCGCGGATCCCGATCCGCGGGCGCGTGCTCCGGACCGTCAAGGACCCGGCGTCGGGCGACACGCTGGTGCAGATCAGCGTGGGCTCGAACGACCGGGTGCGCGAGAACATGAAGTTCACGGTCGCCCGGGACGAGTTCATCGCCAACATCGTGGTCGTCAAGACCGACCTGCAGTCGTCGCTGGCGCGGATCGCCCTGCTCCAGTCGGGCAAGGAGATCCGGCCCGACGACAGCGTGTGGACATCCAACCAGTGACCCCCGCGGAGCGCACGCCATGAGCCAGTTCGGGATGCAGATGCCGGGGGGACGGGCGCGCCGGAGCGCCTCGATGAACGTGTACACGGGGCTGCTGTTCGGGGGCGTCGTCGCCCTCGCCGTGGCCTGCGGGTTCATGTACCGGGCGGCCACCAGCGTGGCCCCGGGCGGGAACGTGATGCAGTTCCACGAGACGGAAAAGGTGCAGCTCACGACTGCGGGGCCCGCCCGCCGATAGGGTCGCGCCCCGCCTTGACTGGCGGGGCCGCGCCGATACATTTCTGGTCGACCCGGACGCGCCCCTCGCGCCCGGGCGAGCGCCGGGGCGGTAGCTCAATTGGTTAGAGTACCGGACTGTCGATCCGGTGGTTGCGGGTTCGAGTCCCGTCCGCCTCGCTTGCCAAAACCCTCGGCATTTGCCGGGGGTTTTTCGCTTTCTGCTGTTGCGACAGCGGTTTGCGCTGCGGTCGCGAAGCTGAACGGGGCCCGGTTCGGCTCGCCACCCGTCGCCCCGTCTCGCTCCGTTTCGTGCCCCGCGCGCTGGGGTTTGCGCTGGGGTTCGCTGGGGCCGTAGGTGCCCGTCGCGAGCGCCTTCTGTCGATGCGGGGTGGGGGCGGCGAGGGAGGGCAGCGCGTCCAGGTGCATCGGGGCGCCGACCACGCGGAGCCGATGGGCGTAGCGCTCGGTGGTGGTGACGCTGTGGTGCCGGGCGGCTTCCTTGGCCTGGCGCATGGGCACGCGCGGATCGTTGGTGATGTGCGAGACGAACGTGTGTCGGGTGCCGTGGAAGTCGGCGACTCGCCCCTCCCCATCTAGGACGGCGAGGAAGTCGCTGGCCTGGCGCTGGCGGCGCTGGGAGGGGTCGGCGGCCTCCGTGATCCATCGGGCCCGGGCGCTGCGCAGGTCCGCCTGGATCATCTCGGCCGTCTCCCGGGGGAGTGGCCAGAGCTGGGCGCTGGCCGACTTCTTCTCGAGCCAGGGGCGCAGCACGCGGGCGAGGTCCTCGCGGATGGGCTGAACGTCCTGCCGGCGGCGCTTGCTGTAGCCGGCGGCGACGGTGACGGTGGGGGGGTCGGAGTCGAGGTCGAAGCTGTGCGGCGTGAGGCTCGCGAGTTCCCCCCGCCGAAAGCCGGTGTGCACGGCCACCCGGTAGACCATCGCTCGATCCTCGCCGGCGAGGTCGAAGCGGACGGGGCCTGTCGCGGCGGCGTCGATGAGGCGGCCGATCTCCTCCCCGTCGAGGGCCCGGCGGACGCGGCGGCGGTCTACGTCCTCGTCGCGCTTACCAAGGTGGGTGAGGGGGTCGGCGGCGAGCCGACGCTCCTTCACCAGCCAGCGGGTGAACCCGCGCAGGGCGGTGAGGCGCTTGTTGAACGACCGATTTCCGATGGGTCGCTTTGGCCGGGAGCGCAGCTCGTTGAGGTGGGTGTAGAGGCGGGCGGCGTCGATGGCCGTGATGCTGGCGGTGTGGGTCGCTGCCATCGCCTGGCGGATGGCGGTGGCGGTCTCTTCGATGTGGCCGGCGCTGTCGCCCTTGGCCTCGAGGGCGGCCTCGTACTCGGCGACGTGCTGCTCCATCGGGATCTCGGCCTGAGCCCGTAGGCGAATCTGCTCGGCATCCACGTACCCGCGGTCCTGGAGGTCGGCGTCGATCTCCAGAGTGGCGGCGTAGCGCTCGGCCTCGCGCTTGTCGGTGGTGCCGCTCGACTTCTCCCGGCGCCGGCCGGAGGCGACGTCGTAGTAGCTGATGAGCCAATTCCCGGCGCCGTGCCTCTTGAACACGCTGGCCATGGCTACCGCCTTCCTCGCTTGGTGCGGGTCATTCGCAACCCTAGATGGGGGGCGAGCTTGTCCACGCTGTTGAGCCTGATCGTCCGGTCCTCGTCGGTCGCGAAGCGGTGGAGGGCGGCGACGTCCACCCCCGTGAGCTTCGCCAGGGCGTTGTAGCTGAGCCCGCTCTCCCGGATGGCGGCACGGACCTGCTCGCTCGGGGTGGGGTCGCTCTTGGACATCGGCCCGAGAGTACCTCCAGCATTGCCGATTGTCAATAGGTATTCCCGAAGATTCGATTGGACCACTGCGATCCACTGCGCGCCACTCGCGATGCAGCAGAAGGGATACCGCGCTTCGGGGTGCGGTGTCCTGCTGGCACGGCGTCGCGCCGGGCCGGTCATCGAAACGGAGTTAGGCCATGTCTGACGACACCGCGGCGGGACTCATGAACTCGGGCGAGGCGGCGAAGTACCTGGGCATTGGTGCCCGCACCCTCTGGGCGCTGACCAACACCCGGCGGGTGGCGCACGTGCGGATCGGCCGGAGCGTGCGCTACCGGCGGGAGGATCTCGACGTGTTCGTCCGGGACTCCACCAAGCGCGTCGCCCGGACGGCGGAGCGGGGAGCCCGGCGATGAGGACGGTGCCGGACGCCCGGGCTCGGTTCTCTATCGCCTCCAACGGGCGGTATTGGCAGCTCGTGCTCACCCGGGGCACCGGGCGGCGAGTGCGACGGAACCTCGGCCGGAAATCGGTGATGTCCTACGAGGCGGCGCAGGCCATCGTCGCTGAGCTCGAGACCCGATGGATCGTTGACGAGCCGGTCCTGTGGCGGCTCATGTGGGAGGTTCGTCTGACCTTTGGGCCGCCCGGACCGCACCGCAAGAGCGACTTCAGACCGGCGCCCTGGTTCGCTGGCGTGACAAGGGGGGCACTGAGCCGCGATCGCGTCCGGAAGGCCGGTGAGGACGGGCGGGTAACTCGCGTGCGCCGGGGCTCCCACTGGCACTACCACGTGGGCGCGGTGGCGCTGGAGTTCCCCGAGTTCGCGGCTCAGCTCGGGGCTGCCACTGGGAAAACAAGGAAATAGCGCGCCGCAAAACGGGAAAATGGGCGCGTGGCAAGGCTCGGCGCTTGCAGGGCGCCTGAACTGAACGTAACAAAGCACGCTGGAAAAGAGTGCGGGTCGCCGACCAAAGCAACCCCCGCACCCGACGAGAACACCGTGAACAGTACAGCAACCCCACTCAGAAAAGCAACCCCCGCCCCCCTGCGTCCTGCGCCGGCGGCGGCGGGGAAGTCTCCATCGTCGCTTCCCCTCGATTCGATCCGGACCGACGGCGGCACGCAGCCCCGGGAGGCGATCGATCAGGACGTCGTGAAGGACTACGCCGACCTGTACCGAAATGGCGTGGCGCTGCCCCCGCTCCTGGTCTTCTTCGACGGCTCCGAGCATTGGCTTGCGGACGGATTCCACCGCCTCCGGGCCCGTCGCCTGGCCGAGTTCGAGCTTGTGGAAGTCGAGGTCCGGCAGGGCACACAGGCCGATGCTCGATGGGCGGCGTGTGCTGCGAACAAGGCGCATGGCCTGCACCGGAGCAGCGCGGACAAGCGCCGGGCGGTGGCGATGGCGCTCGCTGCCCAACCCGAGTCCTCGGATCGGGCCATCGCTGAGCATGTCGGGGTGGGTTACGGGCTCGTGGCCGACGTGCGGCGTCAACTGCCCGAATCGGGCAGTTCAACCCGGGTGGGGCTCGACGGTCGGCGGCGGCCGGTGCCACTGCGCCCTCCTCCCCGGCGGCCCTCGCCGGCCATGGCCGCGCCCCCGGGCGCCCCCGGCCCGGCGCCGGTGATCGATGAGGCGGGTCGGCCCGTCACGGATCCCCGGGTAGCCGATGCCCTGGCGAACGGCCAACAACTCGACGACCTGTGGAACGAGGTGCACGACCTGAAGCGGCGGATCCTGGCGCTGCCCGACGACGGGATCGGGCGCGAGCTGCGCAAGCAGCAGATCGAGCTCGACTTCAAGAGCATCGCGGCGGCGGTGCGCTTCGCCAAGCCCTACACGACGTGCCCCCGGGCCCCGTGCAAGGCCGGATGCAGAATCTGCCACGGCACCCAGTGGACGAACAAAGAGAAGTGGGAGACAAGCGGAAAGACGCCCGAGGAGCGTTGGCAATGATCGACAAGGACCCCAATCGCGATCTCTACCTCCGGTTCCGGGGCCGGTGCCTGGAGGCCACGCTCGTCGCGCTCCTGGCGGATCTCCGCACCCGACCCGCCGAGTTTGCCTCCATGGACGATGGCCACCCGGCGGAGTGCCCGCACGGTCGGTTGCTCGAGGCGTCCGAGCGGTTCCTCCGGGAGCTGCGCGAGGCGGAGCAGGGTGTCGAGCGGGAGCTCCGGCGGCCGGACAACTGGCGAGTAGGGCGTGGACGCGCGGCCGCCTGACGGCGGTCGCGCGGTTTACATCCCGTTCGAGGGCTTGAAGGCCGCCCCGTTACCGGCCCAAACCAGTCCGAAGCAACCCGCGTACTGCCCGGCCGTCGTCATCGACAAACAGGGCAAGCGGCCAGCGACGCCCATCCGTCCACTCAGGGCCACGACCAAAGCCTGCCCGCGGAGACTTGAAACACGCGCGGGCAGCCGATCCCCTAGCGATCGGGCAGTGTCGGTGCAATCGGCAGAACTGCCGGGCCTCGCCCACCCATCAAAACCACAGCCGAATTTCAGGTGCCGCGCGGCTCCGCCGACGCACACGAAACGCGCACTTAACCCCGGTGTTGGTGCGCGCTCACCGCGACGCACTGGCCTGGGAACGGAGTGCTAGGACGCTACATCGCTGCTTCTTACACCACTCCATGTAACAATGTGCGACACCCAGCGAAGCTAGGCGAGTCGGCTACGGCGTCGTAGGTGGGCGAGGTCGGTTCGCATGTTCGCGTGGCCCGCGCTGCTGCTGCCGATCCTGGCGACGGACCGGGCGAGCTGGCTACCGGATGCCATGTCCGGTGCAACTGCCGAGAGCATCGAGACTTATGGCGCTTTCCCAGCATCGGCCCCAGCGTTCGGCCCCCCCGCCCCCTCGCGTTCCGCCGACGCCGAGACCCCCCTTGGGGGGGCCGCGCGCGGACGTTCCGTCCACATCGACGGCCGCGTGCTGCGCCCGAGAAATCCAGGCCAGTCTTGCAACATGCGCCCTCGCCGTGCGTCTATACTGACGAAGTTACATCTGCCTCTGACTCGCAGGGAAGCGATGGCGAAGAAGCTGAAAAAGCGTGGGCCGGGAAAGCCTCTGGATGCGCGGATGGAGCGTCTCCTCGCGCGGCGGCTGTTGACCTGGCTGACGCGTGGGGTGGAAGTCATCGGCGCGAAGGGCCCGCTGACCGACGATGCCGGGAAGCCGGTGTATCGGCCGGTGGGGGCGCGCGAGGTTGTGTGCGTGCTCAAGTTCCTGGCGGTTCACCGCCGGCGGCATGGGCGGTTCGGGACCGACTCGGGCGCGGAGATGATGGAGAAGCGGATAGAGGAGTTGAAGGCGGACGGCTCGTGGCTGAAGCCTCTGCCCGGCTTCAAGTTCCCCGGCGTGGCCGGAGAAGGAGCGTCGGCGTGAGCGCGACGGCGACCGATCGTGAGGCGTTGGCCGAGCGGCGGCGCTTGAGCGCGGCGCGCGGCATCGTGCCGATCGCCTCGAAGGCCGAGCTGGTGCAGGTGGTGCGTCAGGTCGCGGTTTCGGGCGGGGCGGCGTTGTCCGACGTGACGGAGCGCCTGGCCGTCACGGACTCGAGCCTCTGGCCCGACCCGGCGGGGGATCATCGATGAGCGTTGGCCTGGCGACGGCGGTGGCTGGGAGCCTGGCGCGTCGGCGGAGTGCCGAGCGACGGGGGGAGCTGCGGGCCTTCCTGGAGCGTGCGGGTTCGCTGCCGGCGTCCCGGCTGGGCCTGGCGGACCTGGAGCGGATCGCGGCGCTGGGCGAGGCGTGCGGGGACCCCGGGCGGGTGGATGAGGCGCTCGGCCTCCCGAAGGCGCTCGCGACCGTCGGGGAGCGGCTGGCGACGGCGCAGGGCGCGCTGGACGCGGAACCGACGGAGGCGGTCCTGGCCGGCCGCCTGGCGGATGTGGACGATCGAATCAGGACGGTGCTGGGTCCACTGTTGGATGAGAAACGGGAGCTCCTGGCGGCGTCGGCGCGCCGGGCGGAGGCGGAGGGGCGGGTGCGGTCGCTGGGGCGGCAGGCGACGGAGCTTGCCGGGCGGCTGGATTCGATCGTGGAGGAACTTCTCGCGCCCCGGGCGGTTCGGCCCGGCGGCCTCACAATGGCTTCGCTGGAGGTCGAACGATGAAGATGTCGAGCTCGCAGATCGCGACGATGCAGGCGCTCCACTCCGCGGTGCGCTTCACCCTCCGGAGCGGGGACGGGATCCGCGCGGACGAGTGCTACGGGTGCGAGGTCATGGACCTGGCAACCCGGGAGTTCTACGCGACCGGGTTCGGCGCGAGCGAGGGCGAGGCGCTGGAGCGGGCGCTCGCCGCGGCGAGGGTCAACCCAAAGCCCCTCACGCCCGCGCAGCGGTACGACGATTCGCTCGTCGATGCGGCGCTGCAGCGGGACAAGGTCAAGCAGCTCGAGGCGCAGCTCGCGGAGGCGCAGGCCGCCCTGGCGAAGGCGTCGGGTCAGCCGGCGCCGAGTCAGCGGAAGGGGCGGCGGGTCATGGCCAAGCTTGGACCGTCGGCCGAAGCGCTGGAGTAGCGAATGGGGCCTGACGCGACCCTGGCTCTGACCATCGGCGGGGGCCTCCTCCAGGGGGGAACGGGGTTGTTCTCGTCGCTGGCCGGCAACCGGGCGGCGAAGTCGGCGTCGGACCAGGCGCAGCGGGCGGCGACGGTGGAGCAACTCCAGCTCCGCCGGGCGGCGGCGCTGGAGCGATTGAAGACCAAGCGGACCGCGGACCAGGTGCGCGGGGCCATGCTGGCGGCGGCGTACGAGCGCGGCGGGGGCCGGATTGTCGAGGCGATGCTCCGGGCGCTGGACGTGACGGAGTCGCTGGACCTGGCGACGATCGGAGAGAACGAGCGGGCGGGGATCAACGAAAGCCGGGCGCGGGCCGAGACGATGCTCAGCGGTTTCAACAGCCGGCGGGTGAGCCCTCTGCTCGGCGGCGCCCTGGGCCTCCTCGAGGGCGCGGGCGTCGGCCTGCGGCTGGGCGTCGGGCTCGAAGAGGTCGAGGCGATGGAGGCGGCGCGCGCGGCGACGATCGGTACGGGTGCCGGGTGAGTGCGTCCTCGCGTCGTGTCTCACGGCGCGAGGAGCGCGCTCCCCTGCCGCTGGGCGAGCGTGAGCTGCTCGACGCGACGGATGTCGGGTTGCTCCTGGGCTGCCACCGGTCGAGCGTGCATCAGCTGTTCAAGGACGGCGAGCTGCCCGAGCCGATGCGGCTCGGGGCGGGGCAGGTGAAGTGGCGGCGGCGGGAGCTGGTCGATTGGGTGTGCGCCGGCTGTCCGCCGCGGGACGCGTGGCAGTGGCAGCCGAGCGTCGAGGTCGGCCTCACGGAGTACGTGGAGCTGTTGACGCGGCGGGCGAGGTCGCTGAACGAGGAGCTGGGCCTGACGCGGGCCCTGGCGGCGAAGGGGGAGACGACGGTCAGGGTGAGGCGGTAGGGCGATGGCACCGGCCTCCAGGATTGGGCATGCTGCACCTACTCTGCCTTGTGTCGTTCAACTTCGGTTCGTTCTGCTTGGCGCTATGCATCGGTTTCAACTTCGACCTCTTCGTGACAGGTGTGCCGGAGGAGGCGAAGAAGGATGTGGTGCGGTGGCTTATCTTGCTAACCGGTTTGGGCTGGGGGATAGGCTGGGTTGCCGGGGTCGTATTCTTCGTGGTCCGCCAGATTCACGCCGCCATGGTCATGAACAAGTGCGAGCCTCCGTAGCGCCGCACGCTTGGATCGTGCGGCGGGGCACACGGCCCTCTCTTCCTAGGGGAAGAAGTGCGGTGGCCCCCACTCCGGCCGACGGGTAGTGACCCACGCGCGCTCGCGGCGCTCGGTGTCGCTCAGCAGCCGGCTCAGGTGTTTCATCGCCTCCATGTCGCCCCGTCTCCGGGCGGATGCGAAGGTCTTCTCGCCCTTCACCCGCATCCGGCGCTGGCTGCTGTAGCCGGTGTCCGCGAATAGGCGCGATTGCTCGTCCTCCGGCAACTCGGCGAAGGTGTTGATGGCGGTGGCGATCGCCCATTCGTGCTCGGCGTGCTCGTCCTCTCGTGCGAGCAGGCGGATGGCGCGGGCGCTGAGCCAGTGCCGCGGCACGCGGAGGATCTCGACGAGTCCGCCGTGCTCGTCCATCATGGTCGGGGCTCCTTGGCCTGCATCTTCTTCGCCACGCCGGGCAGGGCCTCGGGCACCACGGGCAGGCCGAGCGTGCGATGGAGCAGGCGCAGCCAGAGGAGGTTCTGAGCCGGCGCCAGCTTCCAGGCGTTGTACGCGGCGGCCTCGTCGAGCTGGCCGGCGCCGAGCTGGGCGGCGAGCTGGCCCATGCGGTCAACGTCGGCGGCGACGGGGCCGGCGAAGGTGAGGAAGCGGCCGGGCTGGACGTGCTGGGCGGCCGTCGAACCGATCGTGTTGCCGGTGACGTTGCCAGGCGACCACGGAATCCCCAGCGCATCGGCGATCGCGATGGGGCGGCCGAGCCAGCCGGACAGGCCGGACCGCTGCCAGGCGGCGTAGCTCATGCCGAGCGGATTGTCGCGCCACAGGCGGGCGGTCTCGTCGATCGACCGCCGGCCCGACAGGTCATTGGCGATCGCGTCGCTGATGGCGCCGAGCGCGTAGTACGACGCGACGTACCAAGCCTGGTACTTCGCCGGCAGCTGACCCATCACGCGGAGTCGCTGGTTCACAAAGGCGAAGCTGAAGCGCTGGAACTGGTGGAAGATGCGGCCGAGCGGGTGGAGGGAGTGGAGCGGGGCGTCGAAGGCGCCGGGCGTCACGACCATGGAGCGGGAGACTTCGCCGTTGAGGTTGGCGGTGAGGATGTCGAAGAGGTCCCGGTTGGCGCGCCCCTCGGCCGTGGTCGGGTCCATCGGCCAGTCCTCGAAGTTGGGTTTCACCATCCGGCCAGCGAGCGGCTTCTTTCCGATGAGCCATTGGGCCTCGGGGATCAGGTCGCGGATGGGCGTGTCGTCGGCGGTGAGGCCGTGGGCCCAGACCAGCCGGTGATACTGCTTGGCGCGGTCGGCGTTGAGGCCGATCTTGTTCAGCCAGGCGGCCTCGAAGTGCGAGAGTCCGGCCTTGCCGAGCGCCTCCTCCATCGGCGTGCCGCCCGAAGCGAGGTCGGCGGCGCGGACCAGCCGGCGAGAGAGCGAGGTCGCCCGGTCGATGACGACTCCGCCGGCGACGCGCTTGTTGAGGTCGGTGATCCAGTTCATGAGCGACGCCCGCGCCATGGCGTCGCTGGCGTTGATGAGGCCGCGCTCAAGGCCGGCGGTCGCGTGGCGTGCGGCGCCCTCGCCGATGCCGAGCTGCACGGAGCCATGGTCGGTATCGACCAGCGCGCGGGAGCGGGCGATGCGGTCGAACATCAACCCCGCGGCCTCGAGGTCCCGGCGCGGGAGTCCCTTCAGGTGGAGGATGGCGCGCGGGATCATCGCCAGCGTCGCGGGGCGCTGCACCATGTAGAGACTGACGGGGGCGAGGTCGTTGAGCTGCGCCCACACGACCGAACCGAGCTTGTTGAGGAAGGTGAGCCGGAGCAGATTGCGGCCCATGTACGCGAAGCTGGCGAAGACGCCGGTCTCGTGCCCGGTGGGTGAGCGGCCTTCGAGGATGTCCAGCGGGAGGGCGATGTCGCGCTCGACGCGGGCGCGCAGGCGCCGGGCATCGGCGACCAGCGGGTGCGGGCCATCCTCGTTGTCGAGCTTGTGCCCGAATCGCTCCAGAGCGTCCACGGCCTCGCGGAGATAGGCGAGCACGTCGGCGGAGCTGGTGATCGGCGAGCCGTCGCGGAGCCTCGCCTGGGCCATCTCGGGAGAGAGCTGGATGGCGCGGCGGACGGCGATGCGCCCGCCCATCACGCGGTTGTACCGCTCGAGCAGGAGCTCCACGTCCTGGACGAGATAGTCGGCGAGGTCCGACTCGTCCATGTCGAGAACGCGCCTCTTGACCGGGTCCTCGGGCGCGGCGTCGATGACTCCGTGCCGTTCCTTCGGGGCCGTGATCTTGTCGAAGGCGGCCTGGGCGTTGCGGTCGTAGTAGGCGCGCAGCTCGGCGCGGTAGGCGTTGCGGACGTCGGGGGCCAGGTCGCCCTCGGTCTTGATCGTGACTTCGGGCGCGGCCTCGGGCTCGTCGGCCAGGCGGGCGAGGGTGCCCTTGCCGGCTGGCAGCAGCTTGCCGCGGGGGATGGTGACGATGAGGCGGCGGTAGTTGGCGACGCCCCCCCAAGTCTGCTCGGTCCCGAGCGCGACGGTGACGGTGTCGGCGTCGGCATCGACGATCGACACGGGCTCCTTGCCGATGGTCCACTCGTCGCCGACCTGGAGGCGGCGGGAGTCGAGGCCAACCACGCGCGGGCCGTCCCAGCGCGTCAGGTCGCCGGCCTTGTCCATCGCGACGATGCGGCCGATCAGCTGGACGTAGGGGTCCTTCGATTGGCGAGTCGCCTCGTCGATGAGTCTCGGGAGCGTGGGGCGGACGCGCTGGCCGGCGCGGCTCTCGATGGTGCCGATGTCGGGGAACTCGCGCTCGATGACGCCGACGTGATCGACCTTGCCGAAGCGCTGCTCGATCGGCTTGGACGGGTCGGCCTCGTCGAAGGGGCGCGGGCCCTGGCCCTCGGCCTGGGGGCGCCGGCCCTCGATCGTGCTGAGGACCTCGGGGACGATGGGGCGGGCATCGTCGGCGACGGTCGCGCCATCGACGATGGCGTCCTTGCGGCGGAAGCTGTTGGCCAGGCGGGTCTTGAAGTCGAGCTCGTTGGCCTGGACCTTGGGGACGTCGAAGACGCGCGGGAGGTAGCTCTGCGCGTTTTCGAGCTCCTTCTGCACCTTCGCGACGCGCTCGCGTGCCGCCGTCAGCTCGTCCTCCACCTGGCCGTGGCGGCGGCCGAGTCGCTCGATCGCGTCCTCGCTACCGGCGTCGATCGCCTTCCCCAGCCGTTCATCCATGCGGGCGGCGCGGCGCTCCAGCTCACCCAACCCGCGCTGGGCATCGGCCATGGCGCGGGGCCCGATCTCGAACACGCCGACCCCCTCGCCCTCGTCGAACATGCGGGCGAAGTAGGCGCGGAGGGCCTCGGCGCCCTCGCGGATGGCGGGGCTGGCGTCCTTCGGGATCTCGACGGCGAAGCCCTGGCTTCGCGCGTGCTCGCGGCGGAGGAGGTCGTGCACCGCCTGGCGGAAGCGGCCGTAGCCGAAGCGGGCCGGGATCGTCTCGCCGGCGTAGGTGAGGGGCTTGTCGCCTCGGCGGGCGGTGGAGTAGGCGCGGCGGAGGGCGAGGATCGCGCTGTCCTTCCGGCCCTCGTACACCCCGCTGATGTTCTCGGCGGCGGCGCCCGACGGGAAGTGGAACGGGTCGCGTGCCTGGGCGCGCGTGATCGTCTGGGCGCTGCCGCTGAGCGTGCGATACACGTCCTGGAGCCTGCCCAGCATCGCCTGGGCGATGCGACCGCCCGGGGTGGCCCTGGCCTGGAGGTTCGCGTATCGGCTCGTGACGGCGGTTACGGCGGCGTCCAGCCAGCTCGCATCGAGGTCGTCGGGCGTGGCGTCGGTGCTGAGCGTCGGGTGATCGGCCAGGGCCCGGACTTCGGCGATGAGATCGTGCCACTGCTGATCGGGATGATCGACCACGTGCAGCGTTTTCCCGGCCTCGGCGTACTTGGCGCGGAGCTGCTCGATCAGGGCGGCGTTCCCGTCGCCCTTGCGATGGAGGGCGGCAACGACGCGGTTCTCAACAGGGTCCTCGGCGAGGGCGCGCGTGAGGAGCGATCGCCCGTTCTCGATCTCCTGGCCCAGCGTGACGCGGGCGAGGTCGTCGTCGGTGGCCACGGCGCCCGGGTCGAAGGGCCGGACCGTCGGCTCCTTCATCGCGGCGTCAAGGTCGCGCCGCAGCTGCTTCATCTTGCGAGTCGAGAGGAACGCCGAGCCGGCCTCGCGGATGGCGGGCGAGGTCAACACGCCGAGCCCGACGCCGAACGCGGCGCCGACGGCTCCGGCCATCGCCTCATTCGAGAGTCCGGGCGTGTCGCTGGCGGGCTGGATCTCGCCGCGGAGCTGCTCGAGGGCGACGTTGGTTCCGGCCAGG
>CAYWOF010000011.1:0-18511 GCA_964459825.1 uncultured Phycisphaeraceae bacterium
TGTTCGGCCTGATCATCGTGCTGGGCCTGCTCGCCGACGACGCCATCGTCATCAGCGAGAACATCATCGCGCGCCACGAGCGCGGCGAGCGGGCCGACGAGGCGGCCATCCGGGGCACCAACGACGTCTACTGGCCCGTCCTCACCACGGTCTGCACGATGATCTTCGCGTTCGTCCCGCTGGCGCTGATCGGGGGGCGGATGGGCGACTTCCTGCAGGTCCTGCCCGTCGTGGTGGCGGCCGCGCTGGGCGTCTCGATCATCGAGGCCCTGCTCATCCTGCCGCCGCACATGGCGCACACCCTCCACCGGCTGGAGCGCGAGCGAACCGGCGAGGTGCGCCCGAGCCGGATCCGGGCGTGGGAGCGCCGCATGGACGGGGCCCGGGACGCGGCGTTCGATCGCTTCCTCATCCCCGCGTACGGCCGGGTGCTGCGGTGGTGCGTGCGCCGACCCTGGCTGACGCTCAGCTTCGCCATCGCCTCGGTGGTGGTCTCGCTGGGGATGGTCGCCGGCGGGCGGTTGCCCTTCGTCTTCTTCGACGCCTCGGACAGCGAGACCATCTTCGGCAACCTGCGCATGCCCGTCGGCACGCCCATGAGCGCCACGGACGACGTGCTGCGCCGGATCGAGACCGCGGCGCTGGCCCAGCCCGAGGTCAAGACCATCTACGCCATCGCCGGCTACACCGCCGACAGCCAGGGAGGCAGCGAGCGATACCAGGGTCACCTGGGCATGGTCATCATCGAGCTCACCCCGGTGGAGGAGCGCGACAAGCCCAGCGACCAGGTCATCGCCGCCATCCGGGAGGCGCTGGGCCCCGTGTCCGGCGTTCGCAGTCTCCGCCTGGAGGGGATCCAGGGCGGGCCCGAAGGCGACGACATCGCCCTGGCGGTCACCGGCCCGAGCGTCCGCGCCATCCAGCCCGCGGTGGCGCGCCTGAAGGAGCGGCTCGAGTCCTTCGCGGGGGTTCACGACACGGCCGACGACGCCGACGCGGGCCAGCGGGAGCTGCGCCTGTCGCTGCGGGAGGGGGCGGACGAGCTGGGCTTCACGGTGGAGGGCGTGGCCCGGCAGGTGCGCGGCGCCGTGCAGGGGATCGAGGCCCACACCTTCGCCGGCGACCGCGAGGACGTCCACGTGCGGGTGCGCCTGGCCGAGACCACGCGGCGCAGCCTCGACGACATCGAGCGCATGCGCATCGTCACGCCCGACGGTCGGCCCGTCCCGCTCGGGGAGGTCGTGCGCCTCGAGGAGGCCCCCGGCTACGCCACGGTGCGCCGGCTCGACGGGCGCCGCGCCATCACCGTCTCGGCCGACGTCGACAGCGCCGTCGCCAACCCCGAGGAGGTCACGGCCGCCCTGCGCCCCACCATCGCCGAGCTGGAGCGCACCACGCCCGGCCTGCGCATCGTCGAGCGCGGGCGCCAGAAGGAGCTCACCGACTCGTTCTCCACGCTTCCCCTTGGCGTGCTGACGGCCGCGGGCCTGATCTACGTCATTCTCGCCTGGCTCTTCTCGAGCTTCGTCCAGCCCCTGGTGGTGATGGCGGCGATCCCCTTCGCGATCATCGGGATGGTCTGGGGTCACCTGCTCATGGGGTACAACCTGACGTTCCTCTCCCTCATCGGGTTCATCGCGCTCACCGGCATCGTGGTCAACGATGCGCTGATCTTCATCGAGTTCTTCAACCATCGCCGGCGCGACGGCCTGCCGGTGCTCGAGGCGGCGATCGACACGGGGCGCGCCCGGCTCCGGGCCATCCTGCTGACCACGACGACGACCGTCCCCGGGCTGGCGCCGCTCATGATGTCGGAGTCGTTCCAGGCGCGGTTCCTCATCCCCATGGCGATCACCATCTGCTTCGGCCTCATCGGCGCCACGCTGCTGACGCTCATCGCCGTGCCCTGCCTGCTCGTGGCCCTCGACCAGACGCGCCGAGCCCTCCGCGCGCTCTGGACGGGTCGGCTCGAGTCCGGGGTCGCACCGCACTCCCCGGCGCCCCGGTAGCCCCTCCCGGGCGCGAGTTGTCCCGGCGCGGCTCCCGGCCGGCTCGGCCCGGATAGACCCTTGGTCGGGCGGTGGCGCCGCGGTAGACTCGGGCTCGGACGGGGCGCGCTCGCCCGGTCGGGAGTCGCTCGGATGACCATCCCGGTGCTGCTGGTGCTGCTCGGCTCGCTCGCGGCGGGGCTGCTGCTGATCGCCATCGGCTGGCGCGGCAGGCGTCTCAACGATCACCCCATCTGCCGCTGGTGCGGGTTCGATGTCTCGGGCACGTGGCCCGCCAGCCCCACGTGCCCCGAGTGCGGCGCGGGCCTCAAGCGCGAGCGCGCGATCCGCATCGGCCAGCGGCGCCGCCGACGCGTGCCGCTGGCGCTGGGGGCGGTGCTGGTCGTCTTCCCCGTTCTCCTCCTCGTCGGCGTGTTCCTTTCGATCGTCAGCGGCTCGAGCATCGACCGGTTCAAGCCGGTGGGGCTGCTCCTGTTCGAGAGCCGCTTCGCGGGGCCGGAGCGGTCCGCCGCCCTGGCCGCCGAGCTCGTGAGCCGTCAGTCCAATGGAACGCTCAGCGCCGCCCAGCGGGCCCGCGTGGTCGGTGCGGCGCTGCGTCGGCAGGGGGATCCCGCGTGCCCGTGGGACACGGCCTGGGGCGAGCTCATCGACGATGCGCGCGTGGATGGCACGCTCTCCGATGCGGACACGAACCGCTTCCTGAACCAGGCGGCGGTCGTCGATGTGGTGGCCCGGGCGCGCCTCCGGGCCGGCGATCCGCTCCCCCTCATGGTGGACCTCGCGGAGGCGCGGGTCGGGCCCGGGAGCCAGCTTCTGGCGGCCGTGCACCTCGGCGCCGCGAGCATCGACGGCAAGGCGGTGGGGCGCGAGAGGCCGACGAGCCCCTTCCCGTTCCAGCCCCCGACGAACGTCGGCCCCGGACTCATCGGGTGGTTCCAGCTCCTTGGCGCCAACAGTGGTTGGGGGCCGGGCGGGCAGTCGTACGGGAGCGCCCGCGTCCTCCTCGACGTGCCCGCGGACCTGGGGCCGGGTCGTCACCGCCTCGACCTGGAGATCGACATTCGGACCCAGGTATGGAATCCGCGCGGGGGGTGGCAGTGGAACCCCACCTCGGCCCGGCCGACGGGTCCGGACGTACGCACAATCCGGCGATCGCTTGAGTTCACGGTCGCCGGCGGTCCGTCCGAGGGGCTTGAGACCATTCCTCCCACGCCGGAGGCGACCGCCAAGCTCGCCGAGGCCCTGCGCCCCGAGCAGCTCTATGGCCAAGGGGGCGGGTTTGGGGGTGAGTGGGTCAACGTATCGATCGACCTCGGAGATGTTCCCGTGCCGTGCGCCTTCGAGGTCGTGGCACGCCGCGGGGAGCGGGAGTGGAAGCTCGGGACCATCGCCTCCGGCCGATCCTGCGGGGACACGAACGAGATGTACCTCATGCCCCAGGAGGATGCCGACACGCGTCAACTGGCGGCCCGGGTCGCCCGGCTTGACGTCAGCACCGTGGAGCTGGTCTTCCGCCCGTCGGCCGAGGCGGCCCTGCGCACCGTGGACCAGACCCGCTTCTATGGCGGGGAGGTGGTCGTGGCGGATGTCGCCGTGCAGCGATTCGACGAGCAGGGGATCCCCTCGGGAGGCGGGCTGCTGGGAGCGATTCTCCGCGCCTTGGCGCGCTGAGCCGGGCCGGCGCCCGCGGCGAACAATGCCCGGCGCATGACCCGGAGTGGCGGCTCGTACATCCACGGCACCTCGCCCGGCGAGCAGGAACGGCTCTCGCGCCTCAACGCGGTCATGAACGGCGCCTGCCTGCGCGAGATCCCCGTCGGACCCGGCGACCGGATCCTCGACGTCGGGAGCGGCCTGGGCCAGTTCACCCGGATGCTGGCCCGCGCGGCCGGCGCCCCGGCGTTGGGCATCGAACGCGATCCGGAGCAGCTCGGCGCGGCCCAGCGCCTCGCCAGGGAGGCCGGCGAGGAGCGTCTGGCCGAGTTCCGGCCGGGCGATGCGCTGGCGATTCCGCTGCGCGAGGGCGAGGCGGGGTCGTTCGACCTGGCGCACGCGCGTTTCATCCTCGAGCACGTCGCGGACCCGGAGCGCGTCGTGGCCGGGATGGCCGCGGCCGTTCGACCGGGCGGGCGGGTGGTGCTGGCGGACGACGACCACGACATCCTGCGGCTGTGGCCGGAGCCGCCGGACGTGATGCCGGT
Organism: uncultured Phycisphaeraceae bacterium; assembly: GCA_964459825.1. GTDB lineage: Bacteria > Planctomycetota > Phycisphaerae > Phycisphaerales > UBA1924 > CAYWOF01. The sequence goes on from CAYWOF010000011.1 coordinate 4,211, forward strand.
CTGGCGGGCCTACATGGAGACGTATCGCCGCGCCGGCAACGACCCGGACATCGGGCGCAAGCTGCCGGCGCTGCTGCACGGGGCGGGCCTGAGGCCGGTGCGGGCCACGTGGGTGTTCTTCGGCGCGTGCGCCGGCGACGAGCAATACTCCCCCCTCCTCCTGAACATGGCGGCGATCCTGCGCGGGGCCGCGCGGACGATCGCGGCGACCGGCCAGGCCAGCGAAACGGACGTCGAGCGCGCGGCGGGGGCCATCGAGGCGATGGTGGACCGGCCGGACGGAGCGCTCTGGCACGCCATCTCGCTGGCGATGGGCGTGCGTCCGTGAGCGATCAGTACTTGCGGACGACGCCGCGCACGATGCCCTGGATCTGGCAGAACTTGACGCGGATGGGGTCGTAGCTGGAGTTGGCGGGCTGGAGCCGGATGTGGTCATCCTCCTTGAAGAAGGTCTTCAGGGTGGTCTGGCCGTCCGGGAGGAGGGCGACAACGCGGTCGCCGTTGCGGGCGACCTCGGTCCGCTCGACCAGGACGTAGTCGCCGTCGAGGATGCCCTCGTCCTTCATGGACTCGCCCTCGACCTTCAGGGCGAAGGTCGTGGCCTCGCGCCCGGCGCGAGCGCCGAGGAGCTCGCCCAGGTCCACCTCGTCCTGGTCGGCGACCTTCTCGATGGGGTAGCCGGCGGCGATCCGTCCGACCAGGGGGAAGCGGAGGGGACGGGACTCGTCCGGGACGGCGACGCCATCAGCGATCGACAAAGAGCGCGCCTTGTTGGGCTCGCGCACGAGCGCGCCCTTCTTGATGAGGGCCTCGACGTGCTCGAAGACCGTGACCTTGCTGACGCCGATCTCGTCGGCGAGCTCCTGCATCGTCGGGGAATAGCCGCGGCGCACCCGCCAGTCGCGGATGAGTTGGAGGATCTTGAGCTGCTTGGGTGTGAGGTTCATCGGGAATCTCCTCGGGAATGAAGTCTGCCAGTCGGCGCCGCGGGGGATAGGTGCCCACAAGGCCCCCTCCCTGGGAACCGGTCGCCGCGCCCCGGGGCGTCGCCCAGACCGGCGCGGCACCCGCGTGCCGCCGAGTCGTGCTGTCCGTACCGTCCATCACCGGGCCCGCCCGGCCCGGAGCGCACCACGCCAGCGACCGGTCCATCCGGCCGGGCGCGACGCCCCAGTCGGCCAGGATCCCGGCCACGGCCCGGAGGGACCGGGCCTGTCGGAGGAGCCCCGCGCCGGCGATCAGGAGGCGCGTGACCCGGGCCAACAGGTCGCCCATACCCCCTTCGAGGGGCACCCCGCCACCCACCTCCTCGGGCCCATCTTCCGTGCTCGTGAGTCTCCACCATGAACCCCCCCCTGACTCGTAGCTCGTCGTGAACTCGCCTCCCGGGCCGAGGCGCACCAGCGGTACGGAGGATCCGACCACGCGCGACTCCCTTCGTCTCAGGCATCACCTGCTCGACGCGACGCGACCAGTCGCGTCCACGCCGAGTGCTCCGGGACCTCCGCCGTCGCCTGGCATCCATGCCGCTCCGCGGCCTTGGGCCTACCACGGCCCTCGCACAAACCGTACCCACCCCATACTCTTGCACCATACCTCGACCAAAGTCCAGCCCGACCACCACTTTTTGTTCGGTACACGATAGCCAAGCAACGTCCACACGGCAAGCGATGATCGCCGGCCGTTGACACCCGGTTTTCCGCGTGAAATTCCACAGTTCTGTGGATTCAGCAGCGCACGAACTGAGTTCCGCGGCGGGTCACGCGACGCTGGATTTCCAGCTTCGTGAGCTCGGAGCGGAGCGATCCGGGTTCGAGACCGGTGGTGCGCGCGAGGGCATCGATGGTCGCCCCCTCGGCCAAAGCGGAGAGGATGGTCTGCTGGACGGGCGACAAGAGACTGGGGGCGCGAACGGGCGGGTCGGCCTCCGCCCCGTAGAGCGACGGGCCGCCATCCGCGTCGGGGTCGCGGGAGGGATCGGTGTAGCGGTCGGCGTGGGAGCCGGCGTGGGCGTGGCGGGCGGGGGTCTCGAGGATCGCCAGCACATCGCCCGGTTCGGTGACGAGGGTGGCCCCGCCCAGCTTGAGGAGCTCGTGGGTGCCGGCGCTGGCGGGCGAGTCCACCCGGCCCGGGACGGCCATGACCTCGCGCCCGTGGTCCTCGGCGGCGAGGCGGGCGGTGATGAGGGAGCCGGAGCGGCGCCCCGCTTCGATGACGACGACTCCGAGCGACACGCCGGAGATGAGCCGGTTGCGGGCGGGGAAGTTCTCCGCCTCGGGCGAGGCGCGGAGCGGCAGCTCGGAGAGAATGGCCCCTCCGGCGCCGAGGCGTCCGGCGGCGATGTCGTCGTAGAGCTCGGCGTGCTCGGGCGGGTAGGCGTGGGCGAGGCCGCACCCGAGGATGACGATGGTGCGCCCGCCGGCGCGTAGGGCGCCGCGGTGGGCGGCGGCGTCGATGCCGCGGGCGCCGCCGGAGACGATGGTGAGCCCCGCGCCGGCGAGGACCCCTGCGAAGCGCTCGGCCTGCTCGATGCCGTAGGCGGTGCAGTTGCGGGAGCCAACGAGCCCGACGGGGTAGCGGTCGGCGGAGTCGGGCTGGAGGGTGCCCCGAACGTAGAGCAGGGGCGGTGCATCGGGGATCGAGGCGAGGAGGGGTGGGTAGTCGGGACGACCCCGGGCGATGAGGTGGACGCCGAGGCGATCGGCGAGGGCGAGTTCGTCGTTCACCAGGGCGGGGGCTTCGCGCAGGCCGCGAGCGATGGTGGCGGACCTGCCCGGGCCGATGCCCTTGATGCGTTCGAGTTCGGCGGGGGAGGCGGCGAGGACGGACGCGGGAGAGCCGAAGGCCTCGACGAGGCGCGCGATGAGGACGGGCCCGAGCCCGGGAGTGAGGGTGAGGGCGAGGAGGTCTCGGGTTTCTGCGTGCGGGGCGGCCATGGGGCATCGAGTGTAATGGCTGGCTGGTGGGAGGCGAGGGAGTGAGGGGGTGAGGGGGCGGACGGGTGAGAGGGTGATGGCGCGGCCGCGCGGGCGGAGGAGGCCACATGGCACAGGGCAAAGGGCTACATGGCACAGGGGGACGGGCCGGCGGGGCGAGGGGCAACGGGCGCCAGCCAAGGGGGGAGGAGGCCCGCGTCACGGCCGCCCGGAAGCGGCAGGGTTCGGGGACAGGGGGTCGGGACCAGCGGTCGCGCGAGGCCTTCGGGGGGGACGTGGGATGGGTCATCCGCAGCCTTGGACCGAGAGAAAAGCGCCCTGTCGTTTGGCGAACAGGCCGGCCCGGGTGAGTCACAGCGGCCGGCCCGGAAGTTTCTTGTTTTTTCATTGTCCGGGCAGGGCGCCTCTCTCGCGTGCTTGGCGCTTCGGGGCCGGCGAGCGCCCATCCGGGATGGATGCCGCGGGGCCGGGTCCTTGGAGGGAAAGCCCGCCTTGGAAGGTGGCTTGGCGGGAGGCCAGTGTGCGGTCGGACGAGACGGTGCCGGGGGGTGAAGGGCGAAGGAGCCAAGCGATGCGAGGCGACAACTCCGGCGGTCGGAATCGGAAGGCAACCCGCAGGACGAACGACCGGAAGGTTCGGCCAACGGGAGGCACCCGAGGAAGGGAGCCGGGGTGGGCGGCGCTGGAGCAGCTGGAGCAGCGGACGCTGCTGGCGGTGTGGGACGGGGGGATGGACGAGAACAACCCTCTGGCCCCCCCGGGGTACATCAATCCTGGCACGGGCACCCTTTGGAGTAATCCGCTCAATTGGGCTGGCGACGCCGGACCGGGTGGAGGTGCGACGATCGGCCCTACTGGTCCCCTCTCCAACATTACGACACCGATTGTGGTCGACGTCACCGCCTCCGTCCAATCGATTAACAGCAGTCGCCGGGTCGTTGTGGGGAGTGGGGTCTACTTCCGCGCAGAGGGCGCTGCCGACTTTGAGGACGGCCTGTGGGTTGGCGGCACGGGTGGTCAGTTCGAGGCCTTGGGTGGGGTTATGGTGGACGGCGACTCTTCAATCAGTGGCGCGCTTGACCTGCATGGCGGTATTACCCTTCGCTCGGGAGCGACACTGCAAGTCGTGGGGACGGTCAATGCCATCACCGGCGGAGACTTCGACGGCGATGTGACGCTCGCTTCAAGCGGCGCAGTACTCAACCTCGGCGGCGAATCGTTGTTCCGGGGCGGACTCACGCTGAATGCGACAAACTGTTCCCTGATCGTTACCGGAACGGCGGTGATTGAGCCGGTTCGGGACCTGCAGAACGTGCAGGAACCCTTTGTACCCGGTACGGGTGTGCTCGCATGGAACGCAGGCGTCATGGAAGGCCCGGGCACCGTCGAGCTCAGGGGACCCGCTTCGCTGAGGGTCGGTGCCGCAGGGACCAAGTCGCTCCGGTGTGAGTTGCGGGGAGTCGGGCGGCAGTACGTCATTCAACTGCAGAATCAGGTAATCGGACCGGTCGTCGAGCACCTTGGCTCTTCCCTTGCCGTCATCAGCCTTGAGGGCGGGACATTCCGTGCCGGCCAGCACACCTTCATGATAAACGTGGCCGAGTCGACCGGGACTTTGGAGTTTCGCGGTGTTGCGGGATCGAATCTTCTGGAAGTGGTTGATGGCGCGTCGCTCAGCAAGACAGGCTCAGGTCGCCTGCTTGCGGCCAACGGCAGCGCGAACATGCCTGCGGCGATCAATGGTCGGCTCGACATCTTGGAAGGCACTGTCGAGCTGGGAAGCGGCAGCCCGATCGGTGCGGGATCGCAAGGCACGATCGAGCTCGCGTTCGGTACGAACCTGTTGCTGGGCGGTAGCCACACCTTTGCAACTGACGCGCAGATCCTCGCGCAACAAGGGGTCATTCGCGTCAAGAACGGGGCGACTACATTCAACGGCCCGGTCGAAGTCGGGCGCATCTACTTCGATGGGGGGACTACCAACGTCAATGGGACCCTCGTCGCCTTCGTGGGAGCGGATCTGATTGGAACTTCAGCCGCCCTCAACGTCAACGGCACCGCCTCCCTCGGCAACACGATCTTCTCGGCCGGGACGCTCGGCGGGGCGGGTGTCACAACGATCGCCGGCGCGATGTCGTGGACGGCAGGAACGATGTCGGGTCTTGGCTCGACCGTCGTCACAGGCTCCCTCGGTCTCACGGGCAGCGGATCGCGGTCACTGCGCCGGACACTGGACATCGTCGGGACCTTCACCTGGAACCACACCGGCGCGGGTACCGTTTTCCTGGAGATGGTCGGGGGAACCCTGATCAACCGGGGCACGCTGACGATCGATCCGACGTTGACGAGCGGCATCGTGGAGCTGCGCGCAACGGGTGGCACCAACGTCGTCCGCAACGAGCGCACGCTGAACAAGCAGGGCCCGGGGTCACTGCTGCTGACCACCACGGGCGGCACATTCGGCGTCACCAACACCGCGACGGGGAGCCTCGCCCTGCGGGCGGGCAAGCTGACGGCGGGCGTGGGGGTTCCCCTCACCAACACGGGCGGTTCGGTGGCCGTCGATGCGGGCACGCTCAAGCTCGATGGCGGCGGCTCGAACGACGGCGTCATCCGGCTGCGCGGCGGCGCCCTCGACCTGACGGCCTCCCTGGCGAGCAACGGGGTCGGGGCGATGGTGGGCGCGGGCGGGACCACGGTGTCGCTCTCGACCAACCTGGGCGGCACGACCAGCGCGGCGCACGTGTACCGCCTGCTCGGCAAGACGACGTTCACCGGCGCCACGACCCGGACGCTCGAGGTCATGGGGCGAGACCTGGGCGCGGTCGGCGCCGGGTTCGACAAGAACTTCGCGTACGCGCACCTGGCCCTGGCCAACGGCGTCACGCTGAGGCTGAACGACGGCGCTGACAACGCCCCGGGCGCGGGGGCCGAGGCCGTCTACGTCAATCGTCTCGACGTACCCCTCGGCACCACTCTGAATCTGAACGGCCTCCACCTGTACACGCGCTCGCGGGTCGTGGCGGGCTCGGTCATCAACGGGACCATCACCGTCGTGCCCGACGGCGGGCAACTGGTCTTCACCATGCCCACATCGGGCCAGATCGCGGCCGTCGGCCAGGTGGACGAGTGGACGTTCTACGCGCGGGCCGGCGACGCCTTCGGACTGAGAGTCGAGGGCGCGGTCGCCAACATCACGCCGGCCCTGAACTGGACGCAGGTGGACGTGCTCGCGCCCGACAACACGGTGCTGGCGAGCGCGAGCAACGTGGCCACGGGGAGCGGGAGTGCGTTCGAGTTGCTCGGCATCACGGTGCCGGTGGAGGGCACGTACCGCGTGCGGATCAAGGCGCCGGGCGCGCAGCCGTCGGCCACGGGCTGGTACACGATCAACGCGTGGGGCTCGACGCGCCACGAGTTCCCGCTCGTGCTGGGCGATCGCGTGACGGGGATGATCGAGGGACCGTACGCCGAGGACCACTGGGTGTTCTCGGGACGGGCGGGGCAGCAGGTGCGCCAGTTCAGACTGGCCGCGGACTCGAGCTCCCTGGTGTTATCGCTGACGGGCCCCAACGGCTTTGTGGGATTCACCGACCTCGCGGCGCACTCGGGCCTGATCAACCTGCCGGAGGATGGCGAGTACCGGCTGGTCGCGCGCGGGCTCGCCCAGGCGACCGGCGCGTACACGTTCCGGCTGGAGGATTCGAGCGTTACGGATCTGACGCTCGGGACTCCATACGCCGGTGCGCTCCCGGGACCGAACTCCGTGCAGCTCTTCCGGGTGGTCATGCCGGAGGGCAAGGCACTGACGGTCACCTTTGACAGCGCCGACGCGACGGTCGAGATGTACGCGCGCTACGGCGCGCCGCCGACGCGCCTGGAGCATGACCATCGGTCCAGCGCCGTCGGACCGGATCACTCGGTGCTCGTTGCGCCGGCCTATGGGGGCGAGTGGTACGTGCTGGTCTATGGCGCCAGGAGCACACCGGGCCAGGCGTTCTCCATCCGCGCGGACGTCCGCGAGCTGGTGCTGACCAAGGCAACCCCGGATGTTTACGGCACCGACAACACGGCGCGTCTCACCCTTCGCGGGGCGGGCTTCAGGCCTGGGATGACGGTCCACCTCGAAGGAACGGGCATCTCGGTGCCGGGCACAAACCTGGCAATCGACTCCTCGTCACAGTTGACGCTGGACATCGACCTCAACGGTGTTCCCCAGGGCGAGTACACGCTCGTTGCACGCCTTCCGACGAGTGAGACGGAGAGCTTGCCTTTCAGGGTGGCCGCGGGGGATGCGAAGCTCGAGGCCAGCCTGGTCGTGCCGGGTGCCCTTGGGCGGCACGCGCTCGCGACGCTGTACGTCGAGTACGCCAACGTGGGCTACTCCGCCATGCCCGCGCCCCTGCTGATCGTCCAGTCGGCCGACCCCGAGGGCGATGAGTATCCAATGCTGACCCTGAACGGAGCCCTACTTCGTCCGGGCGTGTCCGTCAACGTGGCTACCGATACGATGCCCGCTGGTTTCGACGCGAGCATTCAGATCCTGGCTAGTGGCGAAGTCCCCGGCGTGCTGAACCCTGGAGAACGGATGCGAGTACCGGTTCACTACGCTGGCCTTCGCCTCCCATGGACGGGTGATACCAAGGTCGATCTGGCTCTTTTCATGATCGACGAGACAAATCAGGACCCGATTCCGTGGAGTGAGATCCGCGACGTTCTCCGTCCCCCGGGCGTTCCCGCAGACGCTTGGCTACCGGTTTTCGACACTCTGGTCCATGATGTTGGAGATACCAAGGGCACCTACGTGCGTGCGCTGGCGAATAGTGCCACCTACCTGGGCCGACTAGGTCGGCCCATCTTGGATGTGCAAACCCTATGGTCCTTCCAACTCCAGCAAGCCATAGGCGTTGCGCCACCTCGCCAGCTCGCACTCACCATCGACACCACCGTCCCCACTACCGGTCTTTCCCTGGAACTCATGCGAATGTATTCCGATCCCATCCCTTCCCGGTACCGAACCGGCCCTTGGGGACGTGGTTGGACAACCCCTTGGCAGACCCTGGCGCTAACAGATCCCGCTTCCGGTGCCGTTGATGTAACTGGACCCACTGGCACCATCCGCCGCTTCTCTCCGGACCTTCGCTCCACAGTGGGCAGTAATCCATTGACCGCCACGCGTTTCTCCGCGCAGCCTGGCGATACGGGGGTTCTCACCCGTGCTTCGCCCTCGGGCGTACTTGCTCTCAAGGAGCGCGACGGAACAACTATCGTGTTCCTCCCTGCATCCGGCGCCCTTGACTACCTCCAGGACCCATCGGGCAACCGCATCACTGCCGATTACGATACCCTTGGACGCTTAGCGAGGCTCACGCATACGGGCGGCGAGTTTATTACGCTCACCTACAACGCGGCCGGTCTTATCGCCCAAGCAGCCGATTCCATCGGACGCACCACGTCCTATGCGTATGACTCCTCGAACGAACACCTACTGGAGGTCGACCCTTCCGCGGGGCCCACAATTCGATATACGTACTTCGTCGCCTCCGACCCCTTCCGTGAACACGCCCTCCTATCCATCGACACCGCCGGTACCATCAAGCGCTTCGGCTACGATGCATACGGCCGCTTGGCTTCGATCGCGGTCGACGGCGACACGGGGCGCCGGGACTTTCACTATGGCCCGGGTGGACAGGTGACATCCACCGACGCCCTCGGGGCATCGACCGCTTTCTTTTACGATGATCGCGGCCTGCTTCTGAAGGCAGTCGATCCCCTCGGCAATGCCACGCGGAGCGTTTACGACCCCCAAGGGCGTTTGGTGCGCAACGTCTTCCCAGATGGTGCCTTCGAAGCCTTCGCCTGGTCAGCACAGGGTGACCTGACTCACCACGTTGATGCGCTCGGCCACACGACGCAGTTCGAGCACGCACACCCGCTGGGCGTTCTCACTAGTCTAATAGACGCCAGGGGCAATGTCACGCGGTACACATACGACGCTGCGGGCCGCGTGTTTTCCACCGTTTACCCTGACGGCTCCAGGTCTGCGTACACATACGACGGCCTCGGACGCGTGGTGACCACAACCAATCGGCGTGGGCAAACGATCCACTACACGTACAACAGCGCTGGACAGATCACACAGCAGACCCTTCCCAATGGCACAATGACTGCCCTGGGGTACGATCTGCATGGCAATTTGACGTCCGTCACCGACACTCGCGGCACCACCGTATATGAATACAACGCGGATGACCGCCTTGCCCGCGTAGCGTATCCGGACGGGCGCTATTTGGCGATGAGCTACGACGCACTCGGGCGGCGTACCCAACTGCAGGATCATACGGGGCGGACGGTCGTGTACGAGTACGGGACAAACGGTCAGCTCGGGAGTGTGCGCACTGATGGCAGTCAGTATTGGGTTGAATACACCTATGACGCCGGGGCGCGCCTCACTCAGCGTGTAAATGGTAATGGCACCTACGCCACCATGGCCTATGATCTGGCAGGGCGAGTGACGGAGCTCGTCAACTACGCGCAGGGTGGTGCCATCACCAGCCTGTTCGCTTATGCGTACGATGCGCGCGGCAGGCGTGTGCAAATGACAACGAGCGAGGGGGAATGGAACTATGCGTATGACGTCACGGGCCAGCTGACAGATGCCGTCCTTACTGCCGTGGGCGGCTCAGGGACGCCGTCCATGTCACTCCACTACGACTATGATGCTGTCGGTAATCGTCTGCGGCGGAGCGTGGATGGCGCGCAGACAGTCTATGTAACGAACGAGCTGAATCAATACACGCAGATTGGGACCGCTGTACTCGGCTATGACTTGGATGGCAATCTCATCCGACGCGAGGGCCCCGAGGGCGCGGAGAGCTATGCCTATGACGCCCAGAATCGCTTGGTTGGTGCGAGTACGGGTTCCGGTGCATGGACGTATGATTACGACGCATTTGGGCAGCGCGTCGGGGCGGCAGACGGCGCGATGCGATGGGAGTTTCTCGTGGATCCCATCGCATACGGAGATGTGGTGGGGGCCTATGAGGCAGGTGGGGCAAGCGAAGCTTATGTATATGGGGTCGGGCTTGTTGGCACGAGCGGAATCGCGACAGCAAGAACATATTATGATGTGGACGCGTTGGGGTCAGTCGTGGGGGTGAGTGACGCGAACGGCAGCGGCATCGGGCGGACGATGTATGGGCCATTCGGGGAGGTCATACACCAAGCGGGGCAAGCGCCGACCCGCTTCGGGTTTCTCGGGCAATGGGGAGTGGAGAGTGAGCCGACAGGTCTGACGTCCATGCGTGGCCGGGCCTACAAGAGCGGGGATGGTATGTGGCTGTCAGAGGACCCGAGGGGACTGGGTGCGGGCGACATCAATACTAGGCGGTACGCGTTCAACGCTCCGGTAGACTTGGTGGATGTGTCGGGCCGGGCTTGCGTGGCCTACCGGCAGTTGGAGAGCAGCCCGTGGCTGTTGCGATCAGAGGCAATGGACACCGCCAATCAGGAGGTCATGCACGAGCACATATTCTACGAAAACGGGAGGAACATCGGATACGAGAAGCACGGGTTATTCACGGAGAAGAGCGCGTGGCAGTATACGATCACGGGGGAGTGTTATGACGATGCAGTAATGGACAAAGCTGTGGATATCGTCACTGCGACGGGGGAATGGACGGCGGAGAATTACCGACTGTCATTGTTCCACCACAATTGCCAGGATTTCGTGGAGGCGGTCCGGCGGGAGATGCGACGCATGGGGCAGGGGCCGCGCCCCTACGACTGGCTCGACCTCTGGCTTCCGCCGGGTAGCGAAATCGAGCTCGTCGCGTGGAGTATTGTGGGGGCGGTCGATCCTAACCACCTTCTCGGCCCCGGCGGCTACGGCATCCCGAACTACGTGGCCGGCGACTCGGTTCTTCCCTACCGCATCGAGTTCGAGAACTACGGCCCGGGCACGATCGAGGCCAGCGGCAGCCCGGCGCCGGCCGAGCGCTGGGCGACAGCGCCCGCGCAGCGCATCGAGCTCACGAGCACGCTGGAACCCGACCTCGACCTCTCGACGTTCCGTCTGACGGGCTTCGGCTTCGGCGATGTCTTCGAGGTGGCGCCCGATGGGACGCAGAACCACGACGCGATCGTCAACATCACCATCGACGGCGTGTCGTTCGAGGTCTGGTTCGAGTCGCGGATCGACTTTGCCACGCGGACGCTGCGGTTCGTCTTCCAGTCCATGGACCCCGGCACCGGCCTGCCCCCGGAGGTCATGGTCGGCCTGCTGCCGCCGGAGGATGGCACCGGTCGCGGCAAGGGATTCGTCACCTATACGATCGACCCGGTCGCGGGGCTGCCCACCGGCACCGAGATCCGCAACATCGCGCTGATCCGGTTCGACGTCAACGATGTGATCGCGACGAACCAGATCGATCCGCTGGCGCCGCAGCTCGGCACCGACCCCGAGAAGGAGGCCCTGGTCACGATCGATGCGGGCAATCCGACCAGCATGGTCGACCCGCTCCCGCCGACGGTCAACGCCGCGGCGTTCACCGTGCGCTGGAGCGGCGCGGACGATGCCGGCGGCGCGGGGATCGAGTCCTACACCGTTTATGTGTCGGACAACGGCACGGACTACGTGCCGTGGCTCCTCCACACGGCGCTCACCGAGGCCGAGTTCATCGGCGAGGATGGGCACACGTACGCGTTCTTCAGTGTGGCGAGGGACCACGTCGGCAACGTCGAGGCCGACCCGGCCAGCGCGGATACTACGACACAGGTCGTGCTCGACACAGCTGCTCCGACCAGCTCGGTCGATCCGCTCCCACCCTACACGAACTCCGGCTCGTTCCTCGTCCGCTGGAGCGGGCAAGATGGGCCCGGCGGATCGGGGCTGGCCTCGTTCACCATCTACGTGTCGGTCGATGGCGGGGCGTTCACGCCCTGGCTGACCGACACCGTGCTCACCGAGGCCCAATACAACGGCCTGGATGGGCACACCTACGCCTTCTACAGCGTGGCGCGGGATAACGAGGACAATGTCGAGGCGGCGCCCGCGGCGGCAGACGCGACGACCACCGTCGATACGACCGCCGCGACGAGCGCCGTCGAGCCGCTCCCACCCTACACGAACACCGGCTCATTCCTGGTCCGCTGGAGCGGGCAGGACCCCCCCACCAACGGCTCCGGCCTCGCCTCCTTCACGATCTACGTCTCGGTCGATGGCGGCGCCTTCCAGCTTTGGCTGACCGACACCACACTCACCGAGGCTCAGTACGACGGTGCCGATGGGCACACCTACGCGTTCTACAGCGTGGCCCGTGACCACGCGAATAACGTCGAGGCGGCGCCCGCGCAGGCGGATGCGACGACGACCGTCGATACATCGGCGGCAACCAGCGCCGTCGAGCCGCTCCCACCCTACACGAACACCGGTTCGTTCCTCGTCCGCTGGAGCGGCCAGGACTCCGGATCCGGTCTCGTCTCCTTCACGGTCTACGTCTCGATCGACGGTGGCACCTTCATCCCATGGCTGAGCGACACCACACTCACCGAGGCCCAGTACAACGGCTCGGATGGCCACACCTACGCCTTCTACAGCATCGCGCGGGACAACGCGGACAACATCGAAGCCGCCCCCGCGGCCGCGGACGCGACGACGACCGTCGATACAACCTCCGCGACCAGTGCCGTCGATCCGCTGCCGCAGTACACGACGACGCCATCGTTCCTGGTCCGCTGGAGCGGGCAGGACCCCCCCACCAACGGCTCCGGCCTCGCCTCCTTCACGATCTACGTCTCCATCGATGGCGGGGCGTTCCAGCCCTGGCTCACGGACACGACGCTTACCGAGGCTCAGTACGCCGGCCAGGATGGGCACACCTACGCGTTCTACAGCATCGCGCGGGACCACGCGGGCAACGTCGAGGCGGCCTCGGCCCAGCCCGACGCGACCACACTGGTCGATGCCGCCGCGGCCACGAGTGCGGTGGATCCGCTTCCGCAGTACACCACCACACCCTCCTTCCTGGTCCGCTGGAGCGGGCAGGATGCCACCTCAGGCCTGGCCTCCTTCACGATCTACGTCTCCATCGACGGCGGCGCGTTCACCCCATGGCTGAGCGACACGACGCTCACGGAGGCCCAGTACAACGGCTCGGACGGCCACACCTACGCGTTCTACAGCGTCGCCCGCGACCAGGCGGGCAACATCGAGGTCGGCCCCGCCGCCGCCGACGCGACCACGCTGGTCGATGCCACGGGCCCGGCCAGCGAGGTCGAGCCTCTCCCCGGCATCACCACGAGCGTGTCGTTCACGGTCCGCTGGTCGGGCCAGGACGCCGCGAACGGTTCCGGCCTGGCCACCTTCACGATCTACGTCGCGGTCGATGGCGGGGCCTTCCAGCCCTGGCTGACCGACACGACGCTCACCGAGGCGATCTACAACGGCTCGGACGGCCACTCCTACGCCTTCTACAGCGTCGCCCGCGATCACGCCGGCAACGCCGAGAACGCTCCCGGCTCGCCGGATGCCGCCACCCTGGTCCAGACCCAGGTCCCGGGAAGCGGGCCGGTCGTCCAGACCGTGGATGTCGGGATGGACCTGCGCACCGTCATCATCCAGCTCAACGACCAGGACCTCAACGCCGCGTCGGCGACGGACCTGGCCAACTACCGGATCCTCGTCGCCAACGGCGATGCCAACAACGATGGCAACTTCTTCAACGATGGCGATGAGACCTACCTGACGATCACCAGCGTGGAGTACAACGCCGCCACCGATCGGATCATCCTCCACACGCAGGAGGGCATCTTCAACGACCTCTACCGCGTCGTGATCGACGGCGACGACGCGTCGGGCGACGGGGCGTCCGGCGTCCGGGACACGGCCGGCCGGTTCCTCGACGGGGGCGACCACACGGCCACCTTCGACCTGCGGTCACTCAGCCTGGTCCAGAGCCTGCTCAACCAGGTCGAGGCCCTGGGCCTGCCCACGGGCCCGACCAATAGCCTCATGGCCAAGCTCGACGCGGTCGTGACACTGCTCGGCGTCAACCCCAACGGCAACGGCGTGATCGCCAAGCTCAACGCCTTCATCACCGGAGTCAACCACTGGTACAACTCCGGGTACTTCTCGAGCCAGATCCGCGACTCGCTGATCGCCCAGGCCCAGTTCATCATCACGGGACTGACGCTGTACCCGTGAGTCCGCCGGGCAGATAGAACTGCCCGGGGGCGCGGGAGGGCCGCGCGGCGGTCCCAGTGTTGGACCCGGGTTGTCCGGCTCTGCCGGGGCGACCGCGCCCGGCAGGACTGACCTGCCCCCCAAATCCTGATCCAGTCGCTATGAGAGTCCCGATGGCTCCCG
>CAYWOF010000012.1:0-18168 GCA_964459825.1 uncultured Phycisphaeraceae bacterium
CCTCTCTGGAGGGAGCCCGGTGTGGTTTCGCCCGCGCCCCGCGTCGAGCCCTACACGGCGGCGCTGGCGTTGCGATTCACGGTCTGCTCCGCGATCCTGGTGAGCGTTCCGTCGGCGTGCTTCTCCTCCTCCAGGGTGGTCGCGAGGAGCGTCTGGTCCTCGCTCCGACCGAGAATCCGGGCGAACGCGCACAGGCTTCCGTACGCGGCGATCTCGTAGTGCTCCACCTTCTGCGCGGCCACGATCAGCCCGGCGTCGCGGACGTCCGACTCCCCCTCGGCGTTGATGATCTCGCTCGCCTCCTCGATGAGCCCCGCCATCGCCTCGCACTTCTGCCCGGCGGGCTTGAGCCCGAGCCCCTTGAGGATGGTCTCGAGGCGTTCGACATGGCCCTCGGTCTCCTGGAGGTGCACCACGAAGGCCGCCCGGAGCTCCGCCGAGGCGCAGGCGTCCGCGACCCTGGGGATCGCCTTGACGAGCTGCTTCTCGGCGTGGAGCAGGTCCCGGAGTTCGTTGGCGTACAGGTCGATCATGGAGGCGAGCTTCATGAGGGTGCCCCTCCGGCGAACGGTGCTGGAGGCGGCACGGCGGACCGTGCTCAGGCTCGCGCCGCCGGGTGCGGAGCCCGCCTCGCGACCATCGGTGGACTATGCGGGGGGCGACTGACGGCGCGATGAACGCGACGTGAATGGCACCTCATAGCGTCGGAGGGAGCACGCCGTCGTCGCCGGGGCGACGCACGGGCCAGCGTCCCGGCCCGGGAGGCGCCCAAGGCCTGCGGGCCGCGGTGGCGCTCAGGACGACCTCGCCGCCGATCGCGCGGCGCACGAGGTCGATGATCGAGGCGGGAGACTCGTCCTTGACGATGTACCCCGCCGCGCCGGCGTCGAGCGCCCGCTCGATGTAGTCGTGGCGCATGTGCCCGCTGAGCATGACGATGCGCATGGCGGGGTGCCGGTCCGTCAGACGCTCGAGCAGCGCGAACGTGTCGCCGCCGGGCATGTCCACGTCGAGGAGCACGAGGTCGGGTGCGAGCGTGCCCGCCAGGCGCAGCGCCTCCACCAGGTCATCGGTCCAGCCCACGCAGCGGACGCCGTGCTCTCCCGTCATCCATCGGCGCAGCGACTCGCCCAGGATGTCGTTGTCATCCACGACCAGCACGCGGATCTCTCTGCTCGACTGCGTCATAGCCTGTGCGGCGCCCCGCCCTGCCTGCGCGGGGTGCCCGCCGTCGTGAGTGTACGCTCCCTGCGCGGAACCCGACGCGCCCGAGCGGCGGCCCGTGCCCGGCCTACTCGGGGTCGTCGCGGGCATCCTCGGCGGCGTCATCGATCCCCTCCCCCAGCTCCTCGATGTCCTCACCGATCCCCTCGGTGGTGTGGCAACCCGGTGCGCACCAGGCCGCCGCGGTCGAGACCACGATCCCCATCGCCCGCGCCACCATGAGTGCCGACCTTCTGACGTTCATGCGTCCATCCTCCCGGTCGTGTCTGTGTGGGCGTACGGCGTCGTGCGCCCGTGCTCCGGGAGTGTGGCGACCGCATCCCCGCGCCGTGCTGAAGACACCATGAAACCGCGCTTAATCGCCCGCGCCCGCGCGCCCTTCTCCGCGGGTCGGCGCCGTGACGGGCCGCTCATCCCGCGCTCACGCGCGCTTCACCTCCGCGCGCGGCGCCAACCGCCCCGCACCGCGGAGTCGTGCGCGCCACCGTGCGCGGCGGGCGGTTGATGAGTTGCATGTAAGCACGGGATGAGCCCGTGATAATACATCAGATCTTAGTCCTTAGATGCAATTAATATGTGTGTTCTTTGTGGCACGCGACAGCAGGCTGTGCCATGTTTGGCACGATCGTCGGGGGGTTCGCTCTGTCCGGCCACGCTGCGTGCGGAATCGCGGGCTGTGCCCGCGTCCGGCAGGACGCCCACTCACCCGGAAGGAGGGTTGTCAGATGGTACTGTCCGTGATGGCGGCACTGAGCATCGGAAGCGCGTTGGCTCCGGCGAGCACCGTGCCGGTGCCACAGGACCCGGCCCCACGCTCGCGATTCGTCGGCTCCGTGCAGATCAGGGCCAACTGGGGGTCGGGCAACGGCGGGGAATACCGCATGGACGTGCTCCCCAACTGGTCGATCGCGATGCCGCGCGCGACCGGGACGGACTTCCTGGGCGGAGTCCCCGCGGCGCTGGGCCGGGCCGAGACGTTCTGCCTCGAGCGGTACGAGGGCATCAGCTTCACCGGGAGCTACAACGCGGACCTGAGCGGCGCCACGTTCGCCGACCCGGCCAACGCCCACTACGCCAGCGGCGCATCCGGAGGGTTGGTTGACCCGCTGAGCCCCGAGACCGCCTACCTCTTCCAGAACTTCATCGACGGCACGCTCGGCCAGTACAGCTACGCCGTCACCTCCCTCACGGGGCAGCTCGAGCGCATCCAGAGCGCCACCTCGCTCCAGAAGGCGATCTGGTTCCTCGAGGGCGAGATCTCGGGCCTCTCCGATCCCAAGGCCGTGGCCTGGGTGCAGGAAGCCCAGGGCGCCGTGTCCAGCGGCGCCTGGTCGGGCCTCGGGTCGGTTCGCGTGCTCAACCTGTGGCGCGACCATACCGGGGGCCGAACCAACGCCCAGGATGTCCTGGTCGTGATCCCGCTCCCGTCGCCGGCCGGCATGGGCGCGGCCGCCCTGCTCGGGTTCGTGGGGGTCCGCCGGGCGCGCCGGGCGGGCTGAACCGTGGGATAAGGCCGAGTGGCCGATGCCGGGTCACGGGGGGCCCGGCGTCGGCCCTCGAGCGCGCCGGCGCGCCATCGAACGCCCGCGTCGCGTTTCAGGGCGGCCCGGGGGCGGGCGCCGTCCGAAGGGAGAACGGCGGGGGTGTGGCGCCGGCGCGGTTCTTGTCCACGATCGCGGCGAGGATGAGCAGGTACGCCAGCAGGCGGACCAGGTAGACGAGCGTGCGCCCCTCGGCCAGATGGCCGGACCGGCCGCCAAGATAGAGCGGAATCGCGGTGTGCAGCGCGCGGTTGAGACCCAGCACCAGGAACGCGATCGCGAAGTACACGAAGAAGCGGTCGTGCGTCCGGCGCCAGAAGCGGAGGAACAACAGCCCCGCCACGGCATGGGCCGCCACCATCACGCCGTTGCTGAAGTTGTCCAAGGTCCACCTCCGGCTGTTCTACTCGGCATCCCAGATGAGACCCGCCACCAGCACCGCCATCCCCAGCATCGCCGGCAGATCGCGCACGCCGGAGAAGTCGATCGACTGGAAGATCAGCAGGTCGAGCACCACCAGCCCGTTGTTGAGGCTCAGCCCGACGAAGCCCAGGCCGGCCCAGAGGAGGATCCGGACGCGCGCCCGGGAGTACGCGCGCAGGAGCAGCACCGCCACCGCGGAGCTCGTCAGGCAGCACAGGACGTAGGCGATCTCAGCCATGGGGGGGCTCCCGGGTGAGGCGGAACGCGTCGGCCAGGGCCTGGGCGCCCTCCGACGGGCCGGTGTAGATCAGCTCGATGACGCTGACGCGATGCAGAAGGAAGGCCTGCGCGAGCGTGGCGACGGCCTCGGCCAGCTCGGGGCTTCGCGGCCGGAACCGGTAGGTCGTCTCGGGCTGGTCCGACGCCTCCACCAGGCCGCGCCCCGTCAGCCGTCGAACCTGGCTCTCGGCCCAGGCGGGCTCGACCCTCAGCTCCCGACCCAGGTCCGCGGGGATCCAACCCCGCTCGGGGCTGAGGCGCAGCAGCAGGAGCAGTTCCAGCTCGGCGACGGAGCGGATGTGCTCGGCGATGAAGCGGCGCACGTGGGCCGGAACCGGGGAGGGCCTCTTGGGGTCTTGTGGGGGCATCGCAGGCCGGACTCGGGTGATGGAGGGGGCTCGTCGTGGGTCGCCGCACGGCGCGGCTTTTCAGGCCGGGCGGTCGCCCGGTGCGCCGCCGAACTGCTCGTCTCGCGCGTCGGGAGACAGCGCGAACTCACCATCGCTCACGTGGGCGATGGCGCCGACCATCGCGTCGATGTCGTCGTTCTTGGAGAGATAGCCCCAGGCGCCGGCCTCGATGGCGCGATCGATGAGGTCGCACCGGACATAGCCGCTGAAGACGATGGCCCTGGCCCCGGGCGCGACGGCCGTGACCTCGGACAGGGTCTCGAGCGCGTCGGGGCCCGGCATGTCGAGGTCGAGGAGGATGATGTCGGGGCGCAGCTCGCCGACCCGGGCCAGGAGCTCGGCCGCGCTGGTGAGCCAGCCCGCCCACTCGAAGCGGGGGTCGGACTCGAGGCGCCGGCGCGTGGCCAACGCCACGAGCTCGTTGTCGTCCACGCACAGCACGCGGATCGGGCGCCGGCTCATCGGAGCGATTCCTGCGCCAGGTCGAGCGGCTCGGCGAGCGCCTCGGCGAGCGCCTGGCGCAGCTTCCACGGCGCCGGATGGGCCTCGAGGCGCCAGGTGCGTGCGCCCCGCCCGGGCGCCGGCCCCGCCCCGATCAGGACCGCGCGCCGGGCCGCATCGCCGCCCAGGAAGTCCCGGACCTCCGCCTCGGACGCGCCCTCCCGGTCCGCGACCAGCAGGCGCACCGGCAGGTCGGAAGACCCGTCGCGCCCCCCCGCGGGCACGGCCACGCCGAGCGACTGGAGGACCGAGACGATGTACGCGCGGACGCGTTCGGCGGCCACCGCCACCCGGGCCGTCGGCGCGGGCAGCGCCGCGGGCCCGCTCGCGCCCCGGACCGCCACCGGCAGGCGCAGCCGGAAGGACGTGCCGCGCCCCGGCGCCGAGTCGATCTCGATCGATCCACCCACGCCGAGCACCGCGCCCAGCACCAGCGCCAGGCCCAGGC
This sequence comes from uncultured Phycisphaeraceae bacterium, assembly GCA_964459825.1. Classification (GTDB taxonomy): domain Bacteria; phylum Planctomycetota; class Phycisphaerae; order Phycisphaerales; family UBA1924; genus CAYWOF01. The sequence continues at coordinate 4,827 of CAYWOF010000012.1, forward strand.
CGGTGGAGATGGCGCGGGTCTTGGTCGTGAAGAACGGGTCCATGCACCGGCGCCGGACCTCGTCGGACATCCCGCATCCGTTGTCGGCCACGGTCAGTTCCATCTCGCGACCCGTGCCGGCCAGCGCGGCCGACACGCGCACCCACCCGGAGGCGCGATCGCGCAGAGAGTCCCCCGCGTTCTGCACCAGGTTGAAGACCACCTGGGTCAGCCGGTGCGGGGGCATCGCCACCGGCGGCAGGTCCTCGGCCAGATCGCCCTCGAGCGTCACCGACTTGGGAACGGCGTTTTGCAGGAACGAGACCACGTCGCGCCACCACGGCGCCAGCGCGGTCGCCTGGCCGTCGGATCCCCCGTCCTCGGGGTTGACGGCGAAGTGCCGGAGGCCCTGGCTGAGGCGGCGCAGGTACTCGGCGGCCACCCTGATGGCCGCGATGTCCTCCCGCGCCGGCGCCGGCAGGGGGAGCGCCTCGAGCGTCTCGAGGCGCATCCGGATCGGCAGGAGCAGGTTGCCCATGTCGTGCCCCAGGCCGGCCGTGAGCGTGCCGATCGCCGCGAGGCGGTCGGTCAGGCGCATGCGCTCGTGCGAGGCCTCCAGCTCGGCGGTCCGTTCGAGCACGAGCTGATCCAGGTGCTCTCGGTGGCGCTGCAGCTCGTGCTCGGCGGCCTTGCGGGCGCTGATGTCCTCGAACACGGCCATCAGGCGGTGCGCCCCTCCGCCATCGTCGAGCAGGGGTGAGACGGTCACGTTCACCCAGACCCACGACCCATCGGCGCGCAGGCAGCGTGTCTCGTGCGAGTACTCGGGCCGCTCCCCGCGGGCCACGTCCTCCAGCAGGCGGCGATGGGCGGGCCAGTCCTCCGGATGCGTCAGGTCCTGGAAGGACCGCGCGCGCAGGGCCGGGGCGGGCGTGCGCAGGATCTGGGCCAGGCGCTCGTTGACCTCCAGGAAGCCCCCCTCCGGGTCGGTGAGGGCGATCCCGACCGCCGCCTGGCCGAACATCGCGCGCAGGCGGCTCTCGCGCTCGCGCAGGGCCCGCTCGGCCCGCTTGCTCTCGGTGATGTCCCGGACGATCTTGGACGCGCCCACCACGCGCCCGGCGGAGTCCACGACCGGGGACTCGGTCAGCGAGACGTCGATCCGCCGGCCGTCCCGGGCCACGCGGACGGTCTCGAAGTGGACGACGCGCTCGCCCCGGCGCAGGCGGTCGAGGATCCCCTGGGCCTCCGCCCGCCGATCCGGCGGGATCAGCGTGGCGACGGGGGCGCCCACGAGCTCCTCCACGGCGTACCCGTAGAGCCGGGCCCCGGCGGCGTTGCAGGACGTGATGACCCCGTCGAGCGTGATGCTGAGGATCGCGTCGTCCGTGGTGTCCACGATGGCGGCCAGCAGCCCGCGCGCCTTCTCGGCCTGCTTCCGCTCCGTGATGTCCACGAGCATGTTGATCGCGCCGACCACCGCCCCCGCTCCGTCGAGGATCGGATGCGGGTTCGGGATGACGTGGCGGCGCGATCCGTCCGGGCGCTCGACGATGATCTCCATCCCGGCCGGCGGCCGGCCCTGGCGCAGCGTCAGCGCCGTCGGGCACTCGTCCGGCGCGAGCGGGGTCCCATCGGCCCGGAGGATCTTCCACGAGCCGCACCAGCGGTCGCTGCCCACGACCGGCGCGCGACCCCACAGCTCGACCGCCGCGTCGTTGTAGAGCGTGATCCGGCCGTCGCTGTCGCAGGCGTACACCGCCGCGGGGAGGTTCTCGACCAGCTGCCGGTACCTCTGCTCGCTCGCCACCACGGCCCGTTCGGCGCGCCGCCTGGCGGTGATGTCGCGCGCGATGAGGGAGAAGGACTCGACCTCGCCCGACGGCTCGCGGTGCGCCAGGATGACCTCGGCCACCGGGATCGCCTCTCCCTGACGCGTCCGGAGCGCCGACTCGGCGAACCAGACGCCGTCGGCGGCCGCGCGCGCCAGGCGTTCGGGGAACGGGACGGCCTCGCCGGGGTCGAGGTGCAGATCCTCCCCGTGCGCCGGCGGAACGGCCGGCGCGCCGTAGCCCAGCATCCGGCGTCCCACCTCGCTGATCTCGAGCACCCGCCCCGCCCGGTCGAGTCGCGCCACGAAGTCGGTGGCGCTGGCCAGGATCGCCGCCAGGCGCGTCCGCTCGAACTCGGACTGCTCGAGCTGCCGGGCCGCCCGCTCGCGCACCTGCTGCGTCAGGCGGAAGAGCTGCACGAAGACCTGCACCTTCGTCCGCAGGATCTCGGGGGACACGGGGGACAGGATGTAGTCCACGGCGCCCTGCGAGTACCCCTTGATCGCGTGCACCTCGTCGGCGAAGGCCGTGACGAAGATGATCGGCGTGTGGGCGCACCGCCGGCGCGTCCGGATCAGCGAGGCCGTCTCCAGCCCGTCCATCCCGGGCATGTTCACGTCGAGCAGGATCACCGCCAGGTCGTGGCGGAGCACCTCGCGCAGCGCCTCGGGGCCCGAGGCCGCCGTGATCACCTCCAGCCCCGGGGCCTCCAGGATGGACCGATAGACGAGCAGCTTCGGCGGCAGGTCGTCCACCACGAGGATCTTGACGGGCGGGGTGGTCATGGGTCCGGGCGTGCGAACGGTCAGCGGTGCAGCCAGGCGCGCAGCACCGCCAGGAGCTCGTCGGTGTCGACCGGCTTGGCCAGGTAGTCCCAGGCGCCGGCCTCGATGCACTTCTCCCGGTCGCCCTTCATCGCCTTGGCCGTGACGGCGATGATCGGCAGGTCGCGCAGGCGCGGCTCCCGGCGGATCTCACGCATGGTGTCGATCCCGTCCAGCTCGGGCATCATGATGTCCATCAGCACGATGTCGATGTCCGGCTGCTCCTTGAGCATCGTGATGGCCGACCGCCCGTTGTCGGCCGAGGCGATCACCATGTCGTGGTCCTCCAGCAGCGTCGCCAGCGCGAAGATGTTCCGCATGTCGTCGTCGACGATGAGCACCTTCCGGCCCGCCAGCACCTTGTCGGTCCGGTGCAGGTCCTCCAGGATCCCGTGCGTCCGGGCCGGCACGTGTTCGAGGTCGCGATGCAGGAAGAACGTGACCTGGTCGAGCAGCCGGTCGAGCGAGTGCGCCCGCCGCACCGCGCTGATCGACGCCAGGCTCCTCCACGCGCCCTCGTCGTCCGGCTGGGCCGGTCCGTACACCACGATGGGAACCTGCGCCACGTGCCCCCGACGCTCGAGCGCGAGGCTCAGGGCAGACGGATCCACCCCCGGGGCCTCCCGGAACACGACGATGCAGTCGAAGAGGTCCCGCTCCAGGGCCGCCAGCGCGCCGGGCCCGTCGGGCGCCTCCGTGATGGCCGTGTCGTCGTCGGCGAGCGCCTCCACCAGCGCCTCGCGCTCCTCGTCCCGGGCGCCCACCATGAGCACGCGCCGGTCTCCCCGGGCGAAGAACCCGCGGAGGTGGTCCATCAGCCCGTCGAGGATCTCGCGGCTCTGGATCGGCTTGCCGATGAACGCCATGGCGCCGCCCGCCAGGGCCCGCTCGCGCGCGTCGTCGGTCGAGATCACGCACACGGGGATGTGTCGCGTGGAGAGGTCGTTCTTGAGCCGGTCGAGCACCCGCCACCCCTCGATGTCGGGCAGGAAGATGTCCAGGGCGATGGCGTGCGGCCGGTACTCGCGGGCCATCGCCAGCGCCGTCGCCCCCATGGAGGTCACCAGCCCCTTGAACCCGCGTTCGCGCGCCGTCTCGAGCAGGAACCGCGCGAAGGCCAGGTCGTTCTCCACGATCAGCAGGACGGGCTCGCCCGGTTCGAGGTTGTCCCGGTCGTCCCCGGCCTCGTTGACCAGCAGGGCACGGTCCGGCAGCGCCGCCGGCTCCTCGCGCAGCGCGGGGGCGCTCGGTGTGGCCCGGCGTGGGGCCTCCGGGGCCGCCGCCGGCGCCTCGGGCGGCGCGAGCCCCTCGCCCGTCGACCACACCGGCCTGCGCCCGGCCCGGGGCGAGTAGGCCTGGGGCAGGAACAGCGTGAAGGCGCTCCCCTGCCCGGGCGCGCTGACCAGACGGATCTCGCCGCCCAGCAGGCGCGCCAGCTCGCGGCTGATCGCCAGCCCGAGCCCCGTGCCCCCGTACTTCCGGCTCGTCGAGCCGTCGGCCTGCTGGAACGCCTCGAAGATGATCTGCTGCTTGTCGGGTGCGATGCCGATCCCCGTGTCCGAGACCGTGAACGCCAGCACCTGGGCGGCCCGGCGCAGCTCCTCGTTGTCCGGGCTCCACCCCGCCTGGACGGGCGCCACGGAGAGCGTGACCCGCCCGTGCTGGGTGAACTTGAACGCGTTGGAGAGGAGGTTCTTGAGCACCTGCTGGAGCCGCTTGGCGTCGGTGTACATGGACCTGGGCAGGGACGGATCGAGCCGGATCTCGAACTCCAGGCTCTTGGACTCGGCCACGTGGCGGAAGGTCCGCTCGACGTAGCTGTCCAGCTCGTCCATCCGGACCTCGCCGACATCCACCACCACCGTCCCCGACTCGATCTTGGACAGGTCGAGGATGTCGTTGATGAGCATGAGCAGGTCAGTCCCGGACGAGTGGATCGTCTTGGCGAACTCCGTCTGACGCGACGTCAGGTTGCCCTCCGGGTTCTTGGAGAGCTGGTCGGACAGGATGAGCAGGCTGTTGAGCGGCGTGCGCAGCTCGTGGGACATGTTGGCCAGGAACTCGGACTTGTACTTGGACGTCAGCGCCAGCTGCTTGGCCTTCTCCTCGAGGGCCTGGCGGGCCTGCTCGACCTCCTGGTTCTTCCGCTCCACCTCCTGGTTCTGGTGGGCGAGCAGGCGCGCCTTCTCCTGCAGCTCCTTGTTGGTCTGCTGCAGCTCCTGCGCCAGCGACTGCGACTGCGTCAGGAGGTCCTCCGTGCGCATGTTGGCCTGGATCGTGTTGAGCACGATGCCGATGGACTCCGTGAGCTGGTCCAGGAACGCGTGGTGCGTGGCCATGAACCGCTCGAGCGAGGCCAGCTCCAGCACCCCGCGCAGCTGGCCCTCGAAGATCACGGGGAGCACCAGGATGTTGCGCGGCGGGGACCCGCCCAGGCCGGAGGAGATCCGGATGTACCCGTCCGGCACGCTGTCGAGCACGATCTTCTGCTTCTCGATCGCGCACTGCCCCACCAGCCCCTCGCCCGGGGCCAGCTCGCGCCCGTGGGCGTCGGTCCCGCTCGCGGCGTAGCTGGCCAGCAGCTTGAGGCGGGCGCCCTCCGTCCGCTGGTCCAGCACGTAGAACTCCGCGTGCTGGGCCGAGACCACGGGCGCCAGCTCCGACAGGATCAGGCGCCCGACCGTGGTCAGGTCGCGCTGGCCCTGGAGCATGCGGCTGAACTTGGCCAGGTTGGTCTTGAGCCAGTCCTGCTCGGTGTTCTTGCGCGTCGAGTCGCGCAGGTTGCGGATCATCTCGTTGATCGTGTCCTTCAGCGCCGCCACCTCGCCCTGCGTCTCGACCGTGATCGAGCGCGTCAGGTCGCCGGTCGTCACCGCCGTCGCCACGTCCGCGATGGCCCGCACCTGGGTCGTCAGGTTCGCCGCCAGCTGGTTGACGTTCTCCGTCAGGGCCTTCCACGTGCCCGCGGCCCCGGGGACCTTGGCCTGCCCGCCCAGCTTGCCCTCGACGCCCACCTCGCGGGCCACCGTGGTGACCTGGTCCGCGAACGTCGCCAGCGTGTCGATCATGCCGTTGATGGTGTCGGCCAGCGCCGCGATCTCTCCCTTGGCCTCCACCATGAGCTTCAGCTTCAGGTCGCCGTCGGCCACCGCCGACACCACCTTCGCGATCCCGCGCACCTGGCTCGTCAGGTTGCCGGCCATGGAGTTGACCGAGTCGGTCAGGTCCTTCCACGTCCCGGCCACGCCGCGCACCTCGGCCTGCCCGCCCAGGCGCCCCTCGCTCCCCACCTCGCGGGCCACGCGCGTCACCTCGGCGGCAAAGGACCGGAGCTGATCGACCATCGTGTTGATCGTGTTCTTCAGCTCCAGGATCTCGCCCTTGACGTCCACGGTGATCTTCTTCGACAGGTCGCCGGCGGCCACGGCCTTGGTCACGTCGGCGATGTTGCGCACCTGGGCGGTGAGGTTCGAGGCCATGGAGTTGACCGAGTCGGTCAGGTCCTTCCACGTCCCGGCCACGCCGCGCACCTCGGCCTGCCCGCCGAGCTTGCCCTCCGTGCCCACCTCGCGGGCCACGCGCGTCACCTCGGACGCGAACGAGCGGAGCTGATCGACCATCGTGTTGATGGTGTCCTTCAGCTCGAGGATCTCGCCCTTCACGTCCACGGTGATCTTCTTGGAGAGGTCGCCGGCGGCCACGGCCTTGGTCACGTCGGCGATGTTGCGCACCTGGCCCGTCAGGTTGCCGGCCATGGAGTTGACCGAGTCGGTCAGGTCCTTCCACGTGCCCGCTACGCCGCGCACGTCGGCCTGCCCGCCCAGCTTGCCCTCCGTGCCCACCTCCCGGGCCACGCGGGTCACCTCCGAGGCGAAGGAGCTGAGCTGGTCCACCATCGTGTTCACGGTGTTCTTGAGCTCGAGGATCTCGCCCTTGACGTCGACCGTGATCGTGCGGGAGAGGTCGCCGGCGGCGACCGCCTTGGTCACGTCGGCGATGTTGCGCACCTGGGCGGTGAGGTTGCCGGCCATGGAGTTGACCGAGTCGGTCAGGTCCTTCCACGTCCCGGCCACGCCGCGCACCTCGGCCTGCCCGCCCAGCTTGCCCTCCGTGCCCACCTCGCGCGCCACGCGGGTCACCTCCGACGCGAACGAGCTGAGCTGGTCCACCATGGTGTTGATGGTCGTCTTGAGCTCGAGGATCTCGCCCTTGACGTCCACGGTGATGGTGCGCGAGAGGTTGCCCGCGGCCACGGCCTTGGTCACGTCGGCGATGTTGCGCACCTGGGCCGTCAGGTTGCCGGCCATCAGGTTCACGCTATCGGTCAGGTCCTTCCAGGTGCCGGCCACCCCCTGCACGTCCGCCTGCCCGCCCAGCTTGCCCTCGGTGCCCACCTCGCGGGCCACGCGCGTCACCTCGGCCGCGAAGGACCGGAGCTGGTCCACCATGGTGTTGATGGTGTTCTTGAGCTCGAGGATCTCGCCCTTGACGTCCACCGTGATCTTCTTGGAGAGGTCGCCGTTGGCCACGGCGGTGGTCACGTCGGCGATGTTGCGGACCTGGGCCGTCAGGTTCGAGGCCATGGAGTTGACCGAGTCGGTCAGGTCCTTCCAGGTGCCGGCGACGCCGCGCACGTCCGCCTGCCCGCCGAGGTTGCCCTCCGTGCCCACCTCGCGGGCCACGCGCGTCACCTCCGAGGCGAAGGAGCCGAGCTGATCGACCATGGTGTTGATCGTGTTCTTCAGCTCGAGGATCTCGCCCTTGACGTCCACCGTGATCTTCTTGGAGAGGTCCCCCTTGGCCACGGCGATGGTGACCTCGGCGATGTTGCGCACCTGGGCCGTCAGGTTGCCGGCCATGGAGTTGACCGAGTCGGTCAGGTCCTTCCACGTCCCGGCCACCCCCTGCACGTCCGCCTGCCCGCCCAGCTTGCCCTCGGTCCCCACCTCGCGGGCCACGCGCGTCACCTCGGCCGCGAAGGACCGGAGCTGATCGACCATGGTGTTGATCGTGTTCTTCAGCTCCAGGATCTCGCCCTTGACGTCCACCGTGATCTTGCGCGACAGGTCGCCGGCGGCGACCGCCTTGGTCACGTCGGCGATGTTGCGCACCTGGCCGGTCAGGTTGCCGGCCATGGAGTTGACCGAGTCGGTCAGGTCCTTCCACGTTCCGGCCACGCCCTCCACCTGCGCCTGCCCGCCGAGCTTGCCCTCGGTCCCCACCTCTCGGGCCACGCGCGTCACCTCCGAGCCGAACGACCGGAGCTGATCGACCATCGTGTTGATCGTGTTCTTCAGCTCGAGGAACTCGCCCTGCACGTCGACGGTGATCTTCTTGGAGAGGTCGCCGTTGGCGACGGCCGTGGTCACCTCCGCGATGTTGCGGACCTGGCCGGTCAGGTTGCCGGCCATGGAGTTCACCGACTCGGTCAGGTCCTTCCAGGTGCCAGCGACGCCCTTGACCTTGGCCTGCCCGCCGAGCTTGCCCTCCGTCCCCACCTCCCGGGCCACGCGGGTCACCTCCGAGGCGAAGGAGCCGAGCTGCTGGACCATCTTGTTGATCGTCCTGGCGGTGCGCAGGAACTCGCCCTTGAGCGGCCGGTCGTCGATCTCGAGGGCCATGGTCTGGGAGAGGTCGCCCTGGGCGACCGCGCCGATCACGCGGGCCGTCTCGCTGGTGGGGTGGACGAGGTCGTCGATGAGCTCGTTGACCGAGTCGATCGACTCCCGCCAGAACCCCCGCACGTGCCCCAGCGACCCGCGCTGGCTCAGCCTTCCCTCCTTGCCCACGACCTGGCTCAGCCGACGCAACTCCTCGCACATCTGCTGGTTGCGCTCCGCGATCTCGTTGAACAGGTCCGCCACGCGCCCGGGCAGGCCGGACCACTCCGCCGGCAGCCGGATCGACCCGTCGCCGTCGCGGAGCGCCGTGAGCGCCGCCAGGAGGACGGAGAGCTCCGAGGGCGTCGTCGTGTGCCCGTTCGGGGCGGCGGCGGCCGAAGCGGACGCGGGCGACTCCTGGAGCAGCGTCATGGACAGGACTCCCGGGGCGGGGGGTCGGTGGCGAACCCGCCGCCACGCGACGCGCTCCACCGACGCCGAGGGTGTGCGCAGGACTTTTAGCGGCGGGTCATGATGCCCCGGTGAGGGGAGCATGAAAGCCCCTTCATTCGCCCGAAAGGAAAAAAAGTGGCGGCGGGCTCCACCCGGAAACCCGCCGACACCTTGCAGGCCCCCACCCGCCAACGGCCGCCCTACGGGCGACGCGTCTCCCGCTCGAACAGGGAGCGATACCGCGACCCGTCGCCGTCGGAAAGTCGCGTCAGTTCCACGCGGTACATGATGGCGCCAAACTCTCCGGTCGGGGGCGTGGGCTGCGCCGTCGGGCTCGACCGGGTGGACGGCTCGGGCGCGGCGCCCGGCGTCGCGGGCGTCTGAGCCGGCCACGTCGTCGCGGTGCTCGGGGCCCCGTAGACCGTGATGCGCTGGCGATCGCGCCCCAGCTTCTCGATCACGATGCGGACATCGGAGTAGTCCGGCATCCCGTCGTGACCGGCTGGGCGTGCGTCCGCGTCACCGGGCGTGCGGTCCGTGCGCTCCCGGGGCGGGACCGCGCTGGGGTATCCCGGGATATCCGCCAGCGGGCGTGCGTGGAGCACCAGGCGGTCGGCGCCCTCGGCCGCGCCGGTGGCGTACCGCATCGTGCCGTTTCGATTGTCCATGAAGACGGACGAGTACTGACGGGTGTCCGGGTCGTAGCTCAGGAAGCACAGCGCTCGCAGGTGCCCCGCGCCGGCCATGGCGGCGGCCTCCTGCTCGCGCGACGGGGGCGAGGCCACCGAGGCGCGCGGCTCGACGCCATCGCGAGAGAGAACGATCTCCTCGCGCAGGATCGAGTTGCCGAGAATCAGCTCGGCGTCCATGACGCCTCGCAGGGTGTGCTCACGGGCGCCGGCGTCGGTGGAACGATCCCGGTCCTCGTTGGAGCGATTCCGGTCATCGTTCAACCGGTTCCCATCATCGTTGGAACGGCTCCGGTCATCGTTGCCCGACGGCCGGTCGGTGGTATCACCCGCCTTGAACCGCTGGAGCACCGCGGGATCCTGGATCTGCACCTCGAGGCTCCAGAGGCCCCTGCAATCCCGCAGGAACTCCCCCGTGTCCCGCCGGCTCGGCTCCAGATCGCGGTTGCGCTCCGCCGGCGGCTGGGACACCGGCTGGTCACGATTGGGCTCCGAGGGCGGTTGCGCCGAGAGCGCGGGGGCGAGGGCTGCCAGGGCCGCGCTGGCGCCGATGAGCATGGACCGTGTCGTCATGGATGCACCTGCCTTTCCGATGGGCGTTTGGTCGAACTCGTTGCACCGGGAACTCCGAGAGTTTCGCTCGATGCTCTGAGAGACCGCTGAAGCCCGCGTGAATCGTCGGTCATTGCCCTGGCGGATCGCGCGCCAAGGGCGCGAATCGGGCGGCGCTTGCGCCGGGACCGCGCTTGAGAACGGGATGAAGCGCTCGGACGGGGCTCGGGGGACGACCCGGGCGCGACGGATCGCGTCCCGGGCCCAGTCCGTCGGCCGTGGCGGCCGGAGCAACCGCGAGCGTCCCCCCCGCCCCCCTGCGGGCTGCACGCTCGCTCGGCTTGCTCCGGCCGCCCAGCCGGCCTCCGCCTCCAGCGGGACTCCCCCTGCAGCTGCGAGAAGAGCCCGCCGGGCCGGTGAGAGTCCCGGCGGGCCGCGACCGAACTCCCTCTACCTCGATGTCGTGGACCCCGACGCGGCAGACTGGGTGGATCCCGTCCCGGTCTTCCGCTCCGGCTCGCCCGTGGCGCCGGACCGGCCGTCGCTCTCGTTCCCGGCGCTCCTCTGGCCGGCCCGGTGGATTCGAAGCTGGTTCGTCACGTCCTTGACTCCCGAGACGGACTCGGCGAGTTGCTCGGCGCGGAACTTCTCGTCCCGGGACGCCACCGTCCCCGCGAGCGTGACCTCGCCGCGGCTGACGGAGACCTCGATCTCGCTCGGGTCGAGCTCATCGGACTGCATCAGGCGGTCGTTGACGTCCTCCCTGATCCGCTCGTCGGAGCGCGTGTAGCCCTTCGGGGCCCTGCCGCCCCGCTGGAAGCGATCCTGCCCCCCCGCGCTCCAGGGCGCCGTGGTGCCACGGCCGGCCGACAGCCTTGCGTCCCCCCCGCGCGGGTATCCCCCCGAGCCCCCGTACCCGCCTTCTCCATACCCGTCGAAGGCGTGTGCTCCGCGCGGCTCAAGGTACGGCCCCGCGTACCCGGGCTCGCCAGACTCATCCCGGTAGCGGCGCCGGCCCCCCGGCGCGCCCCCTCCGAAACCCTGGCCCCATTCGCCGGGCCAGTAGCCGCTGTCGTAGCCGGGCGATGGGGAGTAGCGTTCCCGATCGCCGAAGGAGCCTCCGTGCTCGCGACCGTACTCCTCCCTGTGCCCGGAGCGTCCGCCCTGGCCCATGCCGTAGGCCGGATCGCCTCCCTGAAAAGTCCGGGGGTAGGCCGCGTCGCGCGACGGCGATCCGCCGCTCCACCCGCCGGAGTTGGGCTCGAAGCCACGCTCGTACCCGTAGTCGCGTTGACGCCGATCATCCCAGTCGGCGCTGCGCATGGACCCCTGCCCGTAATCGCCGGAGGTCTGGCCCCACCCCCCGGAGCGAGCGTCGTGACCGGCCAGGCCGCGGGCCCACTCGCCCTCTTCGTGCTCGTACCCCTCGCGATAGCCGGACGGGCCGCCGCGATAGGGCCGGGACGCCGGGTACTGGGCGCGGCCCTGATCTGGGTACTGGTATCCACCGGGTCGACGCGTGTCCATGCGGGGCCTCCGTTTCGGCTGGGATGGGAATCCGGCTCACGGGCCGGCGCCGGCGAACGACACGGGGATTGGACCACCCCGGGCTGAAGGCATCGTGACGGGTGGATGAACTTCGGTTCATTCGGTGGCGGGCGCGAATCCGCTCCGCCCGCAGGCCGTGCGGAGATGAAGCGGTGGCGCGTCGTGGTTTCATGCGCTGCTCAGGGAGCGCGGGAAGAGTGTCGGTGCGGCGACAGGACGCCGCGGGAGGTGACGCCCGTGCGCAGCGATGCCGGAGTCTCCCGCTCGATCTGGCACTCGGGAGTAGAGTCGGCGGCCGCCGCCGGCTTGACCGAGGATGCCGAGGCGGACGTGTGCGTGGTCGGCGCGGGCATCGCGGGCCTGAGCGTGGCCTATCGCGCGGCGCTCGAGGGCCTCTCGGTCGTGCTCCTCGACCACGGGGATGTCGGTGGGGGAGAGACGGGCCGGTCCACGGCGCACCTGGTCACGGCCCTGGATGACCGGTACTACCGCCTGGAGTACCTCCACGGCGCGCGCGGGGCGGCGATGGCGGCCGAGAGCGCGGCGCGCGCGATCGACTTCGTCGAGGAGACCGTCGAGCGCGGGAGGATCCGCTGCGGGTTCGCGCGCGTCGACGGCTTCCTGGTGGTTCCGGAGGACGGGCGCGGGCGCGCCCGCGAGCTACTGCGCCGCGAGCTGGACGCGGCGCACCGGGCGGGAGTCCCGGTGGAGTGGGTGGACCGCGTGCCGACCGAGGGGGACTGGGGACCCGGGCTCCGGTTCGCGCACCAGGCCCAGTTCCACCCGCTCCGTTACCTGGCCGGGCTGCTGGGGCTGGCGCAGCGCCTGGGGGTCAGGGTCTTCACGCGGACCCGGGCGCACGCGCTCGAGGCCGGCGCCGTCAAGACCGGGGCCGACGGCGGCGGTCCGCGGGTTCGCGCCCGCGCCATCGTGGTCGCGACCAACACGCCGTTCAACGAGCGCGTGGCCCTGCACGCGAAACAGTCGGCCCACCAGAGCTACTGGGACGACGGAACGCCGTACCACTACGTGCGGACCCTCCAGCGCGGCCCGGGCTCGCCGGACGAGGCGCCCACCGATCTGCTGATCGTCGGGGGCGAGGACCACCGGACCGGCCAGGATGGCGAGAGCGCGGAGGCTCGCTACGGCCGGCTCGAGGAGTGGACCCGGCGTCATTTCTCGTCCGCCGGCGCCGCGGTCTATCGCTGGTCGGGCGAGGTGATGGAGCCCCACGACCGGATCGCGTTCATCGGGCGGCACGCCGGCGATGGCGCGGGCGTGTTCGTGGTGACGGGCGATTCCGGGACGGGCATCACGCACGGCACGATCGCCGGGCTGCTCATCCCCGACCTGATCCTGGGCCGGTCGAACCCCTGGGCCGAGCTCTACGCGCCCGCCCGGCGCTCGCTGCGCGCGCTCCCGACGCTCCTGCGGGAGAACCTCAACACCGCGGTCCAGTACGCCGACTGGCTGTCGGGCGCCGAGATCACGTCCGAGGGGGCCCTGGCGCCGGGGGAGGGCGGGGTGCTGGTGCGGGGTCTGCACCGGATCGCGGTCTACCGCGACTCGTCGGGGCTGTGCCATCGGCGCAACGCGGCCTGCCCGCACCTGGGAGGCGTGGTCCGCTGGAACCCGGCCGAGAAGACGTGGGACTGCCCGTGCCATGGGTCGCGGTTCGACCGCTTCGGCACGATGGTGCACGGGCCGGCGAGCCGGGACCTGGGGCGCGTCCCGGCGCCCGAGGAGCTCGAACCGACGGGCAACGCCGGGCCGGTGCTGGGGGGCGCTCCATGATCGCCACGTCCCGACACCCACGCAGTGCCGGCGCCGGCGTTCGGCGGGATCGGATGGACCCAGTCCGGTTC
>CAYWOF010000013.1:0-12835 GCA_964459825.1 uncultured Phycisphaeraceae bacterium
GGGCCTACGCGAATGTTCCACCGCGGCCGCGCTGGTCCAGGCGTTGGCGAGCTGGGTCTTGCGGTACGACGCCGAGGCCGTGCCGTACACGTAGCCGTTGCGGGTGTCGAGGAGCACCGCCGCCGCCGTGGAGTTCACCCGCGCGTTCTTGGTCGGGAACAGCCCGAGCGAGATCACGGTGAGGGGCGTGGCGAAGTCCTCGGTCTCGAAACGCGTGTCGAGCGTGTAGACGAGGAGGAGGTCGGCGTGGAGGTTGGCGGCGGCCTGGCGCAGCTCGCGCCCGGTCCAGAGGCTCGCGGGCAGGAGGAGGCTGGTCACCTCGTCGATGTCGCGGACGAGGGGCAGGCGGGCCAGGCGGTCGAAGTCCTCATCCTTCTCGATGTCGCGCACGGTGACGACGCTGTAGGCGCCCTGGCCCCACGAGTGGACCGAGCGCGAGCGGTAGCCCGACGCCTGGACGCGTGCGACGGCGAGCCCGGCGGGGAGGGTGGCGAGGGGGCGCTTGTCGAGCGCGGACCGGATGTCGGGATCGGTGAGAGAGGCGCGCCCGTCGGCACGGGGCGCTCCGAAGAGGGTGAGGTCGGCCGCGCCGCCCGGGACGGTGTAGGAGCCGCACCCGGCGAGCGCGAGGAGCGTGCAGGCAAGGAGCTTCATGCGACCTCCGTTTCAGCGCGGCCGCTCGCTGACCGTCGTCTCGTACCTCACGCCCTCGGGCACCGGCACCGGCACGGCCACGGTGGTGCCAAACTCGCCCGCGGTCTTGCTGAGCGAGTCCACGGCGACGAAGGCGGTGTACGAGGACATGAGGCTGTAGTCGAGGGCCAGGCGGCGGACCTGCTCGGGGAGGGACGGGTCGGCATCCCAGGTGGCGCGATCGGCCAGCTCGCCGATGCGCATGCGGGCCCAGACCTGGGGCAGGGCGCTCGCCTGGACGCCCGTGATGGGCGTGTCCGTCGGGACATGGATCTCCTGCACCCCCGCCGCGCCGGCGGCGCGCCCGGAGACACGCACGGTGCCGTTCCACACGCCCCGGTAGCGCCCCGTGAGCACGACGGGGCGGCCGACGAACAGGTCCGGGACTCGGGCCGGCGCAACGTCCGAGACCTGGGCGCCGCCCCAGTCGATCGCCACGTCGGCCAGCGCCGGGTGACTCACCCGCTCGAAGAACGCGTCCATGATCTCCGCGCTCGAATCGGCGAGGTTCACATACGCCGCGACGCCGGTGCCGACGCGCGCCATCGACTCGATCAGGTACCGGTTGACGGAGGTGCCGATGCCGAAGCTGAAGACGCGGGTGGCCCCGAGGCGGTCGTGGAGGGCGGTCAGGATCTCGCTCTCGTTGCCGATAAACCCGTCGGTGAGGAACGTGACGAAGCGGAGCCGCTCGGGGTCGTGCGGGAAGTCGAGCGAGGCCCGCAGGCCGTTCATCATCATCGTGCCGCCGCCGGCATCGACCGTCTGAAGGTGGTCGAGCCCGCGCCGGATGTTGGCGGGCGTGGCCTCCAGCGGCGCGCCCCCGAGCTGCGAGGCGCTGTTCGAGAAGTTGATGAGCTGGAACGAGTCGCCGGGCGCGAGGCTCTGGAGCCCCCGCTCGATCGCCGCCTTGGCCTGCTCCATCGGGCGCCCGCTCATGCTGCCCGAGGAATCGAGGACGAAGACCATCTCGACGGGACCACGCTTCAGGCGCGCCAGGTCCCGCGGCGGGACCAGCATGAGCGCGAAGTAGCCCCCATCGCCCTTGTCGTCGGCCCGGGCGATCAGCGTGGACTTGACGGCCTCACCCGCCACGCCGATCCGCAGCACGAAATCGCGGTTGGGGATGGTGTCGGTCGGCGCGAGCGTAACGACCGCCTCGGACGAGCTCGGGCGGTTCACCTCGATCCTGTGCGTGCGGCAGGTGACCTCCTCGAGGCTCACGCCCGCATCGATCTCGACGCGCAGGGCGATGTCGTGACCCGAGCGCTCTTGGGGCCGGAGGTACTGGACCTCGGCGCTCTGACCGCTGGCCCCTGCCTCAGCGCGCCCGACCGCGCCGATGCCGTCGGTCGTTCCCGGCGGGTTGAAGCGCGGGCCGACGACCATGGGGAACGCGAACTCGTACGCCCCGTCGGTGTAGGGGAGCGTCCCGTAGTAGCGGATGCTGATGTCGATCGCCCTGCCCGGCTCGATGTTGGCCACGTGCTGCGTGAAGACGTTGGGCCGCTCCTGGGTCAGGAGCGAGGCGACGTGCCCCGCGGCCCGGGCCTCGTAGTAGACCTTCTCGGCCTCGGCGCGCTCGCGGATGATGCCGCGGATGTGCCGGTCGCCAATCGTCATCACGAACTCGCTGACGGCCGCGTTGTCGGGGAGGGGGAAGACGTAGAGGGCCTCGATCTTGGATTCGAACGGGTTGCGGAACTGCTGCACGACATCGACGGTGGAGATGAACCCGCTGATGGAGGCACGGACGTCGGTGTGCTTGAGCGGCACGGGGACGTCGCGGGTCTGGCCCTCAGCGGCGGGCAGGCGCGTCATGAGGGCGCCGCAGCCGGGGAAGGAGTCGTCGGGGGCGGGTGCGGGCGGGGCGGTTTCGTCGTTTGCGGGGAGACGCTGGATGATCCAAAGTTCTTCGGTGGCGGAGAGTCGAGGAATGGATGGGGCGGCTGGAGCAGCCGCGTGTCCGCCGTGCTCATCCCTGATCAGGTATCGAAACTGCAGATTGCCGTGCACTGACGGTCCGCCGTCGCCCCGTCGGGACGAAGACCAAGGTGCCAATCCTTCGCGGACGCCCGCCCGAGGCCCGGGGTTGTGGCCCTCGCGGACGCTGTTCAGACCGGTACTGGGAACTCCGTCGTAGAACGGCAGGCCTTGCGTCACAACCGCCCGCCCGCTCTGGCCGGAGCCACTCGGCGAGTTGCCGGGAGAGTTGTTCCCGGCCGTTGGAGACGCTTGCACTCGCTCGGCCGGGGCTTGACTCGCACCGTGCCGGCCGTGCCCGGATGAGCATGCTGCAACGGCAAGCGCCGCGATGGCCGCGAGCAGCGCGAGAACGAGCGAGAGCCGCAGGAGATTCTTCATGGACCGACTCCGATGGAAGAGGTCGCCTGGATGGGCTGGCTCGCGGCATCGCCCGCGACGGTGAGGTTCAGGGTGTACTCGGGCTCGCCGACGCCCTCGATACGCAGGTGCAATCGCGCCACGCGGGCCTTGCCTCGGGGCAGGGCCGCCTGACCACTCGTGCTGAACGAGGCCACGATCACGCGGTTGCCCGCGAGCGCCTTGGGGTCGTAGTACGGGGCCGGGGCGAAGGCCGGGGGCTCGCCCCCCTCGACGCCCACGAGGGTCACGCTCCCACCCGCCAGCGTTCCCGTGAACTCGAACTGGTACGCGGCGAGTGGTGCGGCGCCGGAATCCACGAGCACGTCAACGGCGGTGAACCGGACGTCCGAGACGGGGCCTTGCGCCGGCTTTTCATTCCGCTCGGCGTGATCGAGTTGCGGCTGGGCCAGGCCCGCCGTGGCCGCGAGGAGGGCGAGCAGGAGCGCGAGCGTGGTGGGCCTCATCGCGTGACTCCCGTCAGGCTCACGGCCAGGGCCGCGAGCGCGTCCACATCCGCGCGATCGATCCGGCCATCGCCGGTCAGGTCGGAGGCCTCGGGCGTGTCCGCGGCGAGGGGCGCGGCGTTCTCCATCGCGCGAGCAACGACGAACGCGTCGAGGATGTCCACGCGCCCGCTGTGGTCCACATCGCCGCGCAGGGCGACCATGCGCGCCGGTGCGGTGGTGCTCCGGACCTGGGGCAGGTAGACCCAGCCGACGATCGCGACCATCGCGGCGGCCGCGGCGACGGCGCCCCAGCGCCAGGCGATCGGCCGGTGTGAGCGCCCGGGAGGCATGGCCAGGATCGAGGCTTCCCTGTCGGCGGGGACCCGCACCGTGCGGGCGTAAGCACCCTGCAGATCATGGGTTAGGCCAGGCGGCAGCTCGGGCGAATCGTGGCGCGGCTCGGGCCTCATCACCAGTTGAAGTGCGCCAGCGCGCGAAAGGTTCACCGAAAGTACGAATGGAGGCCCGGATTCTCGCGCAGCGCGTCGATCGCCAGGTGCAGGCGGGACTTGACCGTCCCGAGCGGCACCCCCAGGGCCAGGGCGATCTCGTCCAGTTGCATGTCGTGGGCGAAGCGCATGAGGAGGACCTCGCGCTGGGCCTCGGGCAGAGCCTCCACGGCCCTCGTCAGTGCGCCCACCCCGGCTCCAGTGACCCCCCATTCAGTCGGACCCGCTGCCGCCTCGGCGACAGCGCCCATGGCCGGATCGGGCGCCAGCCGGCGCGAGCGCCGCTGCGCCAGGGACAGGTTCCGCACGACCGGGTACAGGAACGTCGTCAGCCGCCCGTCGAGCCGGAGCGCCGGCCCCTTGCGCAACAGGTAGGCGAAGGTCTCCTGCAGCACGTCGAGCGCCGCGGCGTCATCGCCCGTGAATCGCCGGGCCAGGCCCGTGATCCAGTCGCGGTAACGGCGGTAGAGCACCTCCAGGGCGCCGGCATCCCCCCGCGCGCAGGCGCGCACGAGCACCGCATCGCTTCTCGGGTCGTCCGCGTCCATGGGCGCGCGGCAGAATACGCGATCGGGGCAACGGGTCGCGCCAGGCGGACCGATTCAAGGCCCGGTGGATCGCCCCCCGGGCAGGGCGTTGCCTATCGCTCCGGCATCGGGCAGTGGCCGCCGTGCTTGACGTGGTAGTCCTGGTGGTACTCCTCGGCCCTGTAGAACTCGGGGATCTTGCCCGCGGCGTCGGGGCCCACCACCTGCGTCGCGATCCGACGACCCTTGAAGCGCTCGGCCTGCTGCTGGGCGGCGATGAACGCGCGAGCCTGCTCGAGCTGCTCGGGCGTGGCGGCGAAGATGGCCGAGCGATAGCTCTCGCCGATGTCCGGCCCCTGGCGGTTCACCTGGGTGGGATCGTGGAAGCGGAAGAACTGGGCGAGCAGGTCCTTGTAGGCGACGGCGCGAGGGTCGAAGACGACCTTGACGGTCTCGGCGTGCCCGGTGGTGTGCGAGCAGACGTCCTCGTACGTCGGGTTCTTCGTGCGCCCGCCCATGTAGCCGCTCACGGCGTCGACCACGCCGGGAAGCTGAGCGAAGCGGTCCTCGACGCCCCAGAAGCACCCGCCGGCGAAGTAGGCGGTCTGCGTCTCGACCGGCCGTGACTCGGGCGGAAGGGGGTCGCCCTGCTTGTGGAACTTCAGGCTGACGGAGTTGAGGCAGTAGCGCAGTCCGGTCGGGCGGGGGCCATCGTCGAAGACGTGGCCGAGGTGGGCGCCGCACCGGGCGCACAGGATCTCGGTGCGGACCATGCCGTGGGACGTGTCGGCGTGCTCGGCGATGTGAGCGGGGTCGAACGGACGGAAGAAGCTGGGCCAGCCGGAGCCGGAGTCGAACTTGGCATCGGACCGGAAGAGCGGCAGGCCGCACAGGCGGCAGACGTAGGTGCCGTCCAGGTGGTTGTCGACGAGGTTGCCGCAGAACGCCGGCTCCGTGCCCTTGGCGAGGATGACGTCGGCCTCCTCCCGGGTGAGGGTCTTGGCAAGCTCATCGATGCGGGCCTGGGCGAGCGGCCTGACATCAAAGCCGGACTGGGAGTAGGCCGGGCGCGGCGCGATGGTGTGTGCCTTGGGCATGGGCTGTTCATCTGGAGGCGAAGCGGGCTGGGCACGCCATCCGAGGCCCACGGCCAAGGCGACGGCCATCACGACCGGGGCTGCCAGTACGAGCCGTGAGATGCGCAAGCGGGGCTCCTGCGTGCGGGGGCGGCTGACGGGCCTCGGCCGCGTTCGCTCAACCGGGACTCGGCCGTGCCGGCTCGCGTCCTCGGGTCTACTACGTGCGACCGGAGGGGCCGGGTCGCCAGCACGCCGCACGACTGGATCGTATCGCGAGGGGGCGCGGGCGAGTGGCGGCCGGTCGTTCGAACGCGTCCGAGGCGAGGCGCGAGCGGGATAGAGGATCCATGGATGCAGTATGTCCGGGGACCTTCGGCCGTGTTGGCACGACGGCCGGCTTGTGCGCAGGGGGCTTTTCTCGGACTCGCGCCGATGCACCTCTTCGACCGGCCTGAAAACGCCGACGCTAGCCCGGGGTCATGGGGAGATGCTGACGCGCCGATGGACATCCCGGAGCGCTCGGAGTTGGACCGCGCCGCGGCCGGGGCTGTTCGAGCCCCTTGAGGCACGGTGCACCCCCACCGTGGCGACCGGCCCCGAGTTCCTTGTCAACACGTGGACCACGGACACCCAGAGCGGATACACGCCGCAGGCCATCGGCACGGACGCGGACGGCAACTTCGTCGCCGTCTGGGAGAGCGACGGCCAGGATTCGGGCGCCACCTGGGGCATCTACGCGCAGCGCTTCGATGCCGATGGGACGGCGGTGGGGGCCGAGTTCCTGGTCAACGACACGATTGCGGGCGACCAGCGTCTACCGGCCGTGGCGATGAACCGCGCCGGCGAGTTCGTCGTGGCATGGGAAGGGCGGGGCACGCTGAGCGCGGCGTATCCGGGCATCTACATCCAGCGGTACAGCGCGGCGGGCGTGGCGGTCGGCGGGAGCATCGCCGTCGCCGGCTCGGCCACGCTCTCGGTCAGCGATGCCTCGGTGGCCCTGCACGACGACGGGACATTCGTCGTCGTGTGGGAGGAAGACCAGGTGGACCAGCGCGACATCGGCGCGCGCCGCTACGCCGCCGACGGCACGGCCCTGGGCGCCGCCTTCACCGTGAACCAGACCACGACCAACGACCAGAAGAACCCGCAGGTCGCCGTGGACGCCGCCGGGCGGTTCCTCATCGCCTGGGACGGCGAGGGCCCCGGCGATGCCGCCGGCGTGGTGGCGCGCCTGTACGACGCGGACGGCACGGCGCTGACCGGGGAGTTGCTGGTCAACGGGACGACGAGCGGCACGCAGTCCAACGCGTCGCCGGCCTTCGATCCGGCCGGCGCGTTCGTCGTCGCCTGGGCGGGCAACGGCGCGGGCGACGGCAGCGGCGTCCTCGCACGCCGGTTCACCAGCGCGGGCGTCGCCGTCGGGGCCGAGTTCCTCGTCAACGTGGAGACCTCGGGCACCCAGCGCACCCCGGCGGTCGCCTTCGACGCGGACGGCGAGTTCGCGATCGCGTGGGCCGGTGATGGAACGGGGGACGCCACGGGCATCTTCCTGCGCGAGTACTTCGCCGACGGTGTGGCCAAGGCCGGGGCCACCCTGGTCAACGCGACGACCGCCGGCACCCAGCGCCGCCCCTCCATCGGGGGCGCCGTCGACAACGCCTACACCATCGTGTGGGCCGGCGCCGGGCCCGGGGACACCAGCGGCGTGTTCGGGCAGCGGTTCGAGAACGCCCCGCCCGGTGTGACGACATCGGGCGGCAACGCCTCGTACACCGAGAACGGCGCGCCCGTCGCCGTGGACCCCGGGCTGACGCTCTCCGATGCCGACTCGGCGACCCTCGCGTCCGCGACGGTCCGGATCGCGACCAACTACCTCAGCGCCGAGGACGCCCTGGGCTTCACCGACCAGCTCGGGATCACCGGCTCGTGGAACGCGCTCACCGGCACGCTCACGCTCACCGGCGTCGCGAGCCTGGCCGACTACGCGACCGCGCTCCGGTCCGTGGAGTACAGCAGCAGCAGCGAGGACCCGTCCACTCTGACACGCACCGTGGAGTTCGTCGTGAGCGACGGCACCGACTCGAGCGCCGCCGGCACGCGATCGGTGGGCGTCGCCGCCGTCAACGACCCGCCGATCATCGCCACGTCCGGGGGCGCGGCCGCGTTCACCGAGGGCGCCCCGCCCGTGGCCGTGGACCCCGGCCTGACGCTCTCCGATGTGGACAGCACGAACCTCTCCTCGGCGACCGTCCGCATCACGACCAACTACGCCAGCGCCGAGGACGCCTTGGGCTTCACCGACCAGCTCGGGATCGCGGGCTCGTGGAGCTCGCTCACGGGCACGCTCACGCTGACGGGCGTCGCGAGCCTCGCGGACTACAGGACCGCCCTGCGATCGGTGGCGTACACCAACAGCAGCGACGATCCCTCCACGTCCGCGCGGGTGGTCGAGTTCGTCGTCGACGACGGGACCGACCCGAGCGCCGGCGCGACACGATCGGTGGGCGTCACCGCCGTGAACGACCCCCCGACGATCGCGACGTCCGGTGGCGCCGCGGCCTTCACCGAGAACGGCTCACCCGTCGCCGCCGACCCCGCGCTCACCCTCTCCGATCCCGACTCGGCCGTGCTGGTCTGGGCGACGGTTCGGATCACGACCGGCTACGAGAGCGCCGAGGACGTCCTGGACTTCACCGACCAGCTCGGCATCACCGGATCGTGGAGCACGCTTACCGGCACCCTGACGCTGACCGGCGCCGCGAGCCTCGCGAGCTACACCGCCGCCCTGCGATCGGTGGCGTACGACAACACCAGCGAGAACCCGTCGACGCTCTCCCGTTTGGTCGAGTTCGTCGTGAGCGATGGAACGGACCCCAGCGACGCCGGCACGCGTTCGGTGGGCGTCACGGCGGTCAACGACCCCCCGGTCGCCGTCACCTCCGGCGGGACCGCGTCGTTCGTCGCCGGGAGCGCGCCGATCGCCGTCGATCCCGGGCTCACGCTCGCCGATGTGGACTCGACGACCCTCGCCTGGGCGACCGCGCGGATCATCGCCAACTACCTGGGCTCCGAGGACGCGCTGGCGTTCACCGATCAGCTCGGGATCACCGGTTCGTGGAGCGCCGCCACCGGCACGCTGACGCTCGCCGGCGTGGCGAGCCTGGCGAGCTACACCACCGCCCTCCGGTCCGTCGCGTACGTCAACGCCAACGCCAACCCCTCCACCCTCGTCCGCACGGTGGAGTTCGTCGCGAGCGACGGGAGCGATCCCAGCGACCCCGCGATCCGATCGGTGGCCGTCACCACCCTCAACGACCCGCCCGTCGTGACCACCTCGGCCGGAGCGGCCTCGTTCATCGAGGGCGATCCGCCCGTCGCCGTCGATCCGGGCCTGGCGATCTCGGATGCGGACTCGACGACCCTCGCCTGGGCGACGGTGCGGATCAGCGCCGGCTATGTCGCCTCCGAGGACACCCTCACCTTCACGGACCAGCCGGCCATCACCGGCTCATGGAACGGACTCACGGGCACGCTCACGCTCACCGGAAGCGAGGCCCTCGCCGGCTACATCGCCGCCCTGCGCTCCGTGGCGTACGGCAACGCCAGCCAGAACCCTTCCACCGCCGCCCGCACCATCGAGTTCATCGTTCACGACGGCACGGACCCCAGCGCCCCCGCCACGCGCACCCTCGGCGTGGACGCCGTGAACGACCCCCCCGTGCTGGTCACGTCCGCCGGCGTCGCGTCGTACACCGAGAACGACCCCGCGCTCCCCGTGGACCCCGGCCTGGCGCTCGCGGACGTCGACTCCTCCACGCTGGCCTGGGCGACGGTGCGGATCGGCGCCGGCTACGCGGGATCGGAGGACGTGCTGAGCTTCACCGACCAGCTCGGCATCACCGGATCGTGGAGCGCCCTCACGGGCACGCTCACGCTCACCGGCGTCGCAAGCCTCGCCGACTACACCACCGCCCTGCGCTCGGTGGCGTACCGCAACGGCCGCGAGGACCCGTCCACGGCCCCGCGCACCATCGAGTTCCTCACCAGCGATGGCGAGGACCCCGGCGACCTGGCGACCCGGTCCGTGACCGTGGCCGCCGTCAACGATGCGCCCGTCGTGGTGACGTCGAGCGGTGAGGCGTCGTTCCCCGAGAACGGCGCCTCCGTCGCCATCGACCCCGGCCTGGTCCTGGGTGACCTGGACACGGCGACCCTCGCGTGGGCGACCGTCCGGATCAGCGGCAACTACCAGAGCGCGGAGGACGTCCTGGGCTTCGCCGACCAGCTCGGCATCACCGGCTCCTGGAACGGTACGACCGGCACGCTCACCCTCACGGGAGTGGCCGGGCTCGCCGAGTACATCACCGCCCTCCGGTCGGTCACGTACTCCGATTCCAGCCAGAACCCGTCGACCGTCGCCCGCACGGTCGAGTTCGTCGTGCACGATGGGAGCGATCCGAGCGCCGCGACCACCCGGGAGGTCGCCGTGACCGCGGTCAACGACCCACCCGTGGTCGCGACTTCCGCGGGCGCGGCATCGTTCACCGAGGGCGACCCGCCCGTCCCGGTCGATCCGGGGCTGGCCGTCTCCGATCCGGACTCGATCACCCTGCTCTGGGCCGCCATCCGCATCAGCCACAACTACCGGAGCGCCGAGGACTTCCTCGACTTCACCGACCAGCCGGGCATCACCGGCGCATGGAACACGTCCACCGGGACGCTCACCCTCACGGGCATCGCCGGCATCGCCGACTACATGACCGCCCTGCGCACGGTCCGGTACGGCAACACCAGCGACGACCCATCGACCGCCGCCCGCACGATCGAGTTCATGGTGGGAGATGGCACCGACCTGAGCAACGCCGGGACGCGCACCGTCACCGTCACCGCCGCCAACAGCGCGCCCGCGGTGATCACGCTGGTCGGGAGCGCCGCGTTCATCGAAGACGCCGGGCCGGTGGCGGTCGATCCCGGCCTGGTCCTGGGCGACCTCGACTCGAGCACGCTCGCGTGGGCGACGATCCGGATCACCCTGAACCACGCGAGCGCACAGGACCGTCTCGCGTTCACCGACCAGCTCGGCATCACCGGGTCCTGGAGCGCCCTCACGGGCACGCTCACGCTCACCGGCGTCGCCAGCCTCGCCGACTACACCACCGCCCTGCGATCGGTCACCTACGCCAACACCAGCCCGAACCCCTCCGCGCTCGCCCGCACCATCGAGTTCGTCGTGCACGACGGCGTCGATGCGAGCGCCCCGGCGGCGCGCGCGGTGACGGTCGCCGGGGTCAACGACCCGCCCGCCCTCGTCCCCTCGGGCGGGAGCGCGATCTTCGTGACGGGCGGTGGCCCGGTCGCGGTCGATCCCGGCCTGGTGATCTCCGACCCCGACTCGACGACCCTGGCCTGGGCGACCGTGCGGATCAGCCTCAACCACGAGCCCTCCGCGGATGCGCTCGCGTTCACGAACCAGCTCGGCATCATCGGCGCGTGGCAATCGCTCACCGGCACGCTCACGCTCACGGGCACCGCCAGCCTCGCCAACTACCTCGCGGCGCTCCGCTCGATCACCTACACCCACTCCGGCGCCAGCCCCTCCACGCGCACGCTCGAGTTCCTGGTGAGCGACGGCGAAGCCCTGAGCGGCGCGGTCACGCGCCCGCTGACGATCCAGGGTCCGAATGACCCCCCGGCGATCGTCACCTCCGCGGGCGGCGCGATCTGGATCGAGGGCGGGGCTCCCGTCTTCGTCGATCCCGGCCTGGTGATCTCCGACCCCGACTCGACGACCCTGGCCTGGGCGACGGTGCGGATCAGCCAGAATCGCGCGGCGTCCGCGGATCTCCTGAGCTGCACCAGCCAGCCCGGGATCATCGGATCCTGGGACGCCCTGTCCGGCACGCTGACCCTGACCGGGGTCGCGAGCCTGGCGAGCTACCTCGGCGCGCTCCGGGCGGTTCGCTTCCATACCCTCGGTGAGAATCCCTCCACGCCGACGCGCACGGTCGAGTTCATCATCAGCGATGGGGACGCGCTGAGCGTCGGCGCCACCCGCCTGGTCACCGTGGTCGCCGTGAACGACCCGCCCGTCCTGGTCACGTCCGGTGGTCCCGTGACGTACATTGAGAACTCCCAAGGGGTCACGATCGACGCGAGCCTGTCGCTGTCCGACGCCGACTCACCGACGCTGGCGTGGGCCACGGTCCGGCTCGTCGCGCGCCACGACGGCGACGTGCTGACCTTCACCGGCCGGGCCGGCATCAGCGGAGCGTGGGACGCTTCCACCGGCACGCTCGCGCTGTCCGGCGTCGCCAGCCTCGCCGACTACCGGGCCGTGCTGCGGTCCGTCCGCTACGCCAGCACCAGCGACGACCCGTTCACGCACGGCCGCACGATCGAGATCCACGTGGGCGACGGCGCCGCCACCAGCAACACCGGGGGCGGCATGGTCCTGGTCATCGCCGTGGACGACCCGACCCTGATCGGCACGTTCGGCGGCCCGGCGTACACCGAGAACGGCGCGCCCGTCCCGGTCGATCCCGAACTCACGCTCTCCGATGTCGATTCGCCGATGCTGGACCGGGCCACCGTCACCATTGCCGGAGGCTACGCCCGCGACCAGGACCTCCTGTCCTTCGCCGGGCTGTTCGGCATCACCGGCGCGTGGGATGCTCGCGGCGGCGTGCTCACCCTGACGGGGGCCGCCAGCCTCGAGAGCTACATCGCGGCGCTCCGATCGGTCACCTACTCCAACACCGCGCAGGACCTCTCCACGGGCCAGCGCCGGATCGAGTTCATCGTGGCCGATGGGCCGGTTCTCAGCGGCGTGGCCTCCACCACCCTCACGGTGGTCGGAGTGGACGACCCTCCCGTCGTGGTCACCTCGGTGGGGTCCGGCGGATTCACGGTCGGTGGAACCCCCGTGGACATCGATCCCGGGCTCTCGATCTCCGACCCCGACTCGATCGCGCTCGCCTGGGCCACCGTTCGGATCAGCGGCAACTACGTGTCCACCGAGGATCGGCTGCTGTTCACCGATCGGGCCGGCATCGCCGGATCCTGGGATGCCGCCTCGGGCACGCTCACGCTGACCGGTGTGGCCGCCGTGAGCGAGTACATCGCCGCCCTGCGATCGGTGCGGTACGCCAACGCCGGCGAGGGCCCCTCGCCGCTGCCCCGGACCATCGAGTTCGTGG
>CAYWOF010000013.1:12845-16360 GCA_964459825.1 uncultured Phycisphaeraceae bacterium
CACTGGGACGACCGTCGCGCCCGTCGCCACGCGCGTCCTGTACTTCGAGGCCCTCGGGGCGTCGTTCGATCCCCCGAGGGCGGTGCCGCCGGTGTTCGAGTCGCCGGTGCAGCCGGGCGCCCAAGGCCCGGCCGTTCCGGTTCCCCCGGTCCGCCGACGAATCCTGCCGCCGGTCACGCTGGCCGACGCGACCTCCCTGGTCGCGCCCGATGGCCTGACGGGCGCACCCGCACCCGCCGCGCCGGCCCCGGACTCGACGCCCGCGTCCGCGCCGAAGCCGCCCGAGTCGCCGGAGGCGCCCTCCTCCTCCCCACTCCCCACCGACGATTCCGCGGGCGCGCCCCAGTCTCCTCAGGCCGCGCCCCCGGTGTCGGCCGCCGAAACGCCGACCGCGCCGGCCCGGGAACCGGACGCGCCCGCAATCGACGAGGCGCCAAAGCCGGACGCACTCGCGCCGCCGCCCCTCGAGGGGCCCCCGCACGTGGTCGACCCCGTGGACGAGCACGCACCCGCGGGCGGCCCGAGCATCGGGGCGGGCGTGGCCATCGCCCTCGGGGCCGCGGCGGCCCTCTGGTCCTCGCGCTCCGCGCCCGCCCTCTTGCGAACGGCGCGACGCAGGCTGCTCCCGCCCGCCGACCCCCCCACGAGCCCCCAGCGACATGTGAGCGCGGCGAAGGACCGCGACGACCGCCCCCGGAAGGCCGCGTAACCGGCCGCCAGCAGGCAGGCCGATTCCTCGAGCGCCAATGACCCCGATTTGATAGGTCACCCCGAAGGGGCGGGTGGGGGCCGGGTGTCCGGGTTGTCAGCCCTGGCGCGGCGGCCACGCCACATAAGTCGTTTTATGTTAAACACTTAGACGTGTCGGCCCGGGAAGACCCTGACACGGGCCGGATCGGCCCCTAGGGGCGGGTCAGGGGCCCGGGAGGCCATGCACCCCGCGCCACAGCCACCTCACCGGCAAGCCCCGGCTGGGTTCACCCGGCCCAGGCTCCGGTTCCCAACTTGGCGGCTGGACGCCGGAGTGCCGAGGCACGGGGGGCGCGACGGGTGCGGGGAGCACCGCCCGGCGGCGGGCCTCTCGAAGCTGGGTGGTTGTTCTGTAACATAACCCGTCCCCAGTGTCCTCGCGCACGCGGGGGAGGGGGCGCCGAGGAGGCAGATGCTGTTCGCATCCAGCCCCAGGCTCACCCCGCGATAGACGCGAGCCCGGCCGGGGCGTCCGTTTCACTCATGGTGTGGGGAAAGGAGATCGGGAGATGGCAGCCTCGACCACAGAGGACCCGGGTGTTGAACAGGCGCACTTGGCGGAGCTGGGCACCATGCTGGCGAGCCGGCTCTCCCAGGACCCGCAGCTGGTCCGTCTCCTGGAGCTCGCAGGCCTGTGGCTGATAGGGTTGGCACGCCGGGTGTCGCGCCCGCCCGCGACGTTGCGCTCGACCAACGAGCTCGCCACTGCGACTTCGCAGGAGACCGACGTCCCGGGCGCCGAGGCTGCGGACGGCTCCCCGGTGGTCGAAGCGGAACTCAAGCCGGAGCCCGCGACCACGCCCGCGGCGATCGAGCCGGAGCTCCTGACCCAACTGCTGCAGAAGTTCGCCCAGCCCACCGTCTCGCCCACCGTGCGGCCGCCCGCGGAGCGGAGCGGCCGGCCTGGGGGGGCGCGACCGCGCGCGAGCACCCAGGGGCTCGACGTGCTCGCCCGCCGAATGGAGCTCAAGGCAGACGCGTGCGCCTGGGCGATTCGTCGTCTTGACCAGGATCTCGCGGGCACCGGATTCATCCCGGTGAAGGCGGACGACGACCGGCTGCGCACGCGTGCCGACTCGCTGCAGCCCTGCTACCTGTGGATGACCCAGAAGGACGCCCAGTCGATCGACCGGGAGTCCTGGGTGCGCCTGGAGGGGTGCTACCGGTCGTGCGCCGAGGTGCTGAGGACCGTGGTGGAGTTTCCCGAGGCGTACGAGGCCGGGCCGGAGCTGCTCAAGCTGCTCGGGGAGGCCCAGTCGGCCGTGCGAGCCGGGATGGAGGCCTGCGGCGCGTTTCCACGGTTCCACGACCTCGACCAGCAGGCGGTCTTCGAATGGTGCCGGGAGGAAGGGGGAGCCCGGCGGGTCTTCAATCCGTTCTTGGCTCTGGACCAGCTCGCCGACCCATCGCTGCACGGAGGCTTGCTCGCGCGCGTCCGGCGCATCTCGGAGGACCTGCGGGCCAGGCGAGACCGCGCCAAGGAGGTCAAGCGGGGACTCAACACGATCCGTTACCACGTCGGTCAGTTGCAGGATTCCGCGGTGGACATCGACCACCAGTGGACTCGGATCGCCGAGGGCGTGGACCAGGTGCTGTCGGCCGGTGAGCGACCGTCGATGCCCGAGCTGGTCCAGCTTCTCGTTCCCTTGGCGGACGAGGTTCCCGCGAGCGTGTGCGGGCGTCCGTCGATGCGGCAGGTGCTCCGCCACGTGGACGAGCGCGTCGCCGCCACGGAGCGGGGGGCGGAGGCCGAGATCGTCGCACGCCGCGGGGCCACGCCCGACGTCCTGCTGGTGCGCGAGGCGCTGCGGGGGACCACGATGGTCCTGATCGGAGGCACGCGGCGCCCGCATTCCCAGGAGCTGCTCGCGCGGGAGTTTGAGCTCGGAGAGCTGGACTGGCTGTCTGCCGCCGAGCACGAGTCCGTCTCCGTCTTCGAGCCGTCGATAGCCCGGGCCGAGACGAGAGTGGTCGTGCTCATGATCCGCTGGTCGAGCCACAGCTTCGAGGAAGTGCGCGAGATGTGCCGGAGGCACGGCAAGGTGTTTGTCCGCCTTCCGGGCGGGTACAACCCGGCTCAGGTAGCGCATCAGATCGTCGAGCAGGCGTCCGGCCAGCTCGGCCTCGCGCGGGCCTGAAGCTGAGCGAACGCACCGCGGTGGCTTCTCGCCAGCGCTCGTGGAGCTGGCGGTCGCCGCCGGATGGCGGGTTGGCCACGAACAGCTCGCGGACGCGCGAGAGCATCGCTCCACCATCCAGGGCCCGCGCCACCCGCGGCGCGGGGAACATCGTGGCCGGATGTGGCGCGAGGATCCGGCGTTCGAGACGGGCGTGCCGCTCCAGCAGGCGGCCGGCATCCCAGGCCCGATCCAGCATCCGGCCGTGGCGAAACTCGCTGCCCATCAGCAGCGCCACGCGACCGCCGCTCCGAAGCACCGACATCCAGAGACCAAGCACGCGGTCGAGCATCTCGAGGAACGCCTCCGGGGACGGGGCGTTGCAGAGATCGCGAGGGTCTTCCGAGTACCTGCGCTGGTCCCCGTACGGCGGATCCAGAAAGAGCAGATCCGCGGTGCCCGCGAGACCGGCCGGGGGACCCTCGAGGACGTCGCGCGTCTCGATCATGCTGGGCCGCCGGGTGTCCTCGGGCGAGTCTCGCTGAGAGGCCCGCTGGACGGCTGGGCAGCGCTCGGTCGGTCGTCCCAAGGGGCGGAGCGCTTGGACACGAATCATGGTATCGAAAGCCAGGCTGAACGGGGCATCCC
>CAYWOF010000013.1:16370-18148 GCA_964459825.1 uncultured Phycisphaeraceae bacterium
GCCGGCCCGGACCCTGCCCTCGGTCTTCCCGAGGGCATCCCGGAGGGCCTCCGCCGGAGGCACTTGGTTCTCAGGCGGTTTGGAGTTCGCTGCGGGCAAGTCGCCCCGAGGCGGCAAGGAGGCGCTGTTCCGTTTCGCCGCCCGAGTCGAGATTCGCATACCGCTCGCTCTCTTGGTGGCGTGCCTGCTGGGGCGCTCGAGGGCCTTGGATTCGCACCCCCAGCGCGACATGCCCTCCGAGCCCGGCCACCGACTTGCGAATGCCCGGCCGTGTGGTCCCGGCACCGGTCCCCCTCGCGGAGAGCCGGCTCCGCACCACGGCGCGGCCACTCCGTGGCCGCCGTCTTCACCACCCGTTTGGACGCTGTCGCCGCGAGAGCTCCGGCTCGCGTCGGCCGCTCGCGACTCCCGTAAGATCGGATGCCTCGATGCGGAGGTCGCGGCGATGCCATACGACGGGGCCTTGGGAGTCTGGAAGATCCCGGTGGACGACGAGCGCGGGATCTGGCTGGGGTTCTTCCAACCGGAATCGTGGGAGGCGGCTAAGGCCTACACGCGCGACCCGAGCGACCCGGACGGCCAGCGGACCTGGCGCGGCCGACCCCAGGCCCGCCATTTCGAGGTGCTGTACCGGATGCGCGACGAGGCTGGCCTTCGGTACCTGGTCCTGTATCGCTTCGAGCAGACGTTTGGGGATCGAGACTACGGGCGCATCCTGGCGCCGGCGCTGGCCGCCCGGTGGCTGAGGAACGAGGGCTACCCCCTGCCGGTGGACCTCGCGGACCGTCCGTCGCCGGACGTCCCGGCGCCCCCTGCTCCGCCCGACGCGGTCCCCGGCGCGACCGCCCCCGAGGCACGCGCTGCGCCACCCGGGGGTCAGCGGGATCCTCTGACGGATGTCCAGCGAACGGTCGGGGAGGCGCTCGCCGGACGGTACGCCACGGCCAAGGAACTCGCGCTGGAGCTGGCGGGAACCCCGACGGGCGAGGACCTGATGCGCCAGCGCATCAAGTCCATACGTGAGCGCGGCCACGCGATCCACCATCTTCCGGGGTTCGGCTACTACCGGCCCGACGCTCCCCCCGGCCAACCGGACCGCCGTGAGCCAGCCGTGAACCCGCCGTGAGGCGGAACCGCTCACGCCAAGCTCACGGCCTCGCGTGCATCCCGATCGAACGCTCCTGCGAGGACGCCGCGCCCACGGCCCTTCCTCGCAGGAGCTTCGATCATGCCCAGTGCCTCCGTCTCCCGGCCCCTCCGCATCCAGCGCATGCCGATCGCGCGCATCAACCCGGCCGCGTACAACCCGCGCAGGGACCTCCAGCCCGGCGATCCCGAGTACCAGCGCCTCGAGCGCAGCGTCGACGAGTTCGGCCTCGTCGAGCCCCTCGTCTGGAACCGACGCACCGGCAACCTCGTGGGGGGCCACCAGCGGTTCAAGGTGCTCCGCGCGCGCGGCGACCGGGAGGTCGATGTCAGCGTCGTCGATCTCTCCCCGGCGCGGGAGAAGGCGCTCAACCTCGCGCTCAACCGCATCGTCGGCGACTGGGACCAGGGGAAGCTCGCGGCGATCCTCGACGAGCTCATGCGGACGCCCGAGCTGGACCTCTCGATCACCGGGTTCAACCTGCCCGAGGCCCAGGCCCTGATCGGTAATCTCCTCGGCGGTAGGGAGGGCGTCCCGGAGACCTTCGACGTCGAGGCCGCGCTCAAGGCCGCGGGCAAGGGCCCGGCCGTCACGCGGCCCGGCGAGCTGATCATCTTGGGCCGCGAGAGCC